>CAZXTV010000417.1:0-1564 GCA_964643705.1 uncultured Arenimonas sp.
TCGGATTGGAGGAGGGTGTTCGGCGGACGTATGGCTGGTACGTCGAACATGCGCCGAGCGGTGCAGCGTCGGCACCTCGGCGCGAGATGTAGGCTGGGCCGTCAGGCCCAGCTCATGGGTTGATGTGCAGGGCGCTGGGCCTGAAGGCCCAGCCTACGTGGGCCGGCATGGCCTGGCGGCGGCGTGCTGATCCCGACTTTGTAGGCTGGGCCGTCAGGCCCAGCTCATGGGTTGATGTGCAGGGCGCTGGGCCTGAAGGCCCAGCCTACGTGGCACAGCCTACTTCGCAGGGTCTGCGTGGTCTGCACGCCGGCGGCGTGCAAGCGTCTTGCTGCCAGACATTCCAACGTGCGCCGAATCTTCTTCTTCAATCGCTACGTTTACCCGGATCACTCGGCGACGAGCCAGCTGTTGACCGACCTGGCCTGGTACCTGCGCGGCCGAGGCTGGGATGTCGTGCTGGTGGGTTCGCGCCAGAACTACGAGGATGCCGGCACCGGCGTGTCGGCGCGCGAGCGCGTCGATGGCATCGACATCGTTCGGCTCGCGGGGACGCGCTTCGGGCGCTCGACGCTGGTCGGGCGCGTTTTCGACTACCTGAGCTACTTCGTCGGCGCGTGGTGGTTCGCCCTACGCAAGGTCCGCGCCGGCGACACTGTGGTCCTGATGACTGATCCACCGATGCTTTCCGTGGTACTCGGACCCTTGGTGCGCTTGCGCGGGGCAAGGCCTCTGAACTGGCTGCAGGATCTGTTTCCGGAGGTAGCCGAAGCGTTGCTGGGAGGCGTGGTGAGCGGTTGGCGCGCGTCGGTGCTCAGGCGGCTGAGAAACCGCAGCCTCCGGAAGGCCGACATGAACGTCGTCATCGGTCGGAGGATGGCCGAACGGCTGCGGGCCGAGGGTGTTTCCCCACAGGCCATCCGCCTGGTGCAGAACTGGGCGGATGACGAGGCGATCACGCCAGTCGACCCTAAGGACAATGCGCTGCGCCAGGCATGGGGGCTCGCCGACCGCTTCGTGGTCGGCTACTCGGGAAACCTGGGGCGCGCGCATGATTGGAAGACGATGCTGGAAGCCGCCACCGCGCTGCGCGGTCGCGAGGACATCTGCTTCCTGCTGATTGGCGGAGGTCACGGCCTCGATGCGTTCGCCGATGCGGCGCGCGCGCGCGGGCTCGAGAACGTGGTGGTGAGGCCGTATCAATCGCGCGATGCTCTGTCGCTGAGTCTGGGGGTGCCGGACCTGCATTGGTTGACGCTGCTGCCGGCGCTCGAGGGATTGATCGTGCCGAGCAAACTCTACGGCGTGCTGGCCGCAGGTCGGCCGTGCCTCTTCGTCGGCGACCACGCGGGTGAAACCGCAAGTGTGCTTCGAGAGAGCGGCTGCGGGATGACGGTTACACCCGGTGATGTGGCGATGCTGGTATCGAGCATCGAAGGGCTCGCCGACGATCCGGTCCGCGCCGCGGCGATGGGCGAACGCGCCCGCCGCGCGTTGGAGAATGGCCGCAGGCGCAACGATGCGCTGGCGGAGTGGTCAAGAGTGTTGGAGCGCGTTGATGTTG
>CAZXTV010000417.1:1574-1926 GCA_964643705.1 uncultured Arenimonas sp.
CGACGCTCAGTCGTGCTGCCGTCAGCCGCCTGATCTTCGCAGGCCGGGCCTTCAGGCCCAGCAACCAGCCGCGGTGTGTTGCACGCTGGGCCTGAAGGCCCAGCCTACATCGAGCGTCGCGACGCTTCGTCGGGCTGTCGTCAGCCGCCTGCTCTTCGTAGGCTGGGCCTTCAGGCCCACCAACCAGCCGCGGTGTGTTGCACGCTGGGCCTGAAGGCCCGGGCTACATCGAGTGTCGCGGCGCCTCGTCGGGCTGTCGTCAGCCGCCTGCTCTTCGTAGGCTGGGCCTTCAGGCCCAGCTGTTGCCGCGCGTTGAAAATTGACCAGGAAAACGGGGTTCTGCTCGCTGAAA
>CAZXTV010000418.1:0-1911 GCA_964643705.1 uncultured Arenimonas sp.
AACCCCAGGTGGACCATGGCCGAGCTCAAGGAAGCGCGGGTGCCGGATATCGGCGACGACAAGGACGTGCCGGTGATCGAGGTGCTCGTGAAGCCGGGCGACACCGTCAGCAAGGACCAGGGCCTGGTCACGCTGGAATCGGACAAGGCGACGATGGAAGTGCCGGCACCGTTCGACGGCGTCGTGCGCGAGGTGAAGGTGAAAGTCGGCGACGAGCTGTCCGAAGGCTCGGTGGTGGCCATGATCGAACCGGCCGCGGAGGCCGAATCCAAGCCGGCGGCCAAGGCCGGGGCCGGGCCGACGGAGAAGGCCGCGGCCAAGGCGGAGCCAAAGCCGGAAGCCGAAACCGAAGCGGAGCCGGCGGCGAAGGCCGAAGCCAAGCCCGAGCCCGCGTCTGATTCCGCGCGCCCGGCCACCCCGGCGATGAACGCCGGCAACCCGCACTCCCCGCCCGTCACCTTCGACGCCGAAGCCCTGATGCCCGGGAAGGTGCCGCATGCCAGCCCGGCCGTGCGCCTGTTCGCCCGCGAACTGGGCGTCGACCTGGACCAGGTCGCCGGCAGCGCCCGCGGTGGCCGCATCAGCAAGGAAGACGTGCAGGCCCACGTGAAGGCCGTGATGGCCGGTGGCGGCGCCGCGCGCACCGGCGGCGGACTGGACCTGATTCCCTGGCCCAAGGTCGATTTCGCCAAGTTCGGCAGCGTCGAGCGCAAGCCGTTGTCGCGCATCCAGAAGCTCAGCGGCGCCAACCTGGCGCGCAACTGGGCGATGATCCCGCACGTCACCCAGTTCGAAGACGCCGACATCACCGAGATGGAGGCCTTCCGCAAGCGCCTGGGCGAAGAGAACAAGGACACCAAGGTCACGCCGCTGGTGTTCCTGATCAAGGCCGCGGTGGCGGGCCTGAAGAAGTTCCCGGCCTTCAACGCTTCGCTAGACGGCGACGAGCTGGTGCTCAAGCAGTACTTCAACATCGGCATCGCCGTGGACACGCCCGACGGCCTGGTGGTGCCGGTGATCCGCGACGCCGACCGCAAGGGACTGCTGGAACTGGCCGGCGAACTGGGCGAGATAAGCGCCAAGGCGCGCGACAAGAAGCTCTCGTCATCTGACATGCAGGGCGGCTGTTTTTCGATCAGTTCGCTGGGCGGCATCGGCGGCACGGCTTTCACGCCCATCATCAACGCGCCCGAGGTGGCCATCCTGGGCGTCTCGCGCAGCGCGATGAAGCCGGTCTGGAACGGCAAGGAATTCGCGCCGCGGCTGATGCTGCCGCTCAGCCTCAGCTACGACCACCGGGTCATCGACGGCGCCGCCGCCGCGCGTTTCACCAGTTACCTGTCGCAGGTGCTGGGCGACCTGCGCCGGCTGCTGCTGTGACAGGTCGATGAGCGCGCCGGCCGCAGCCGCGACCCGCGAAACCACCCGAACCGCCGCCGCCGTGGGCGAGGGCTGGTGGAACCAGACCCTGGTGGAGCTGGGTGGCGTCAGCTTCACTTCGGCGGGCCTGGCCGGGGCGATCAGCGTTTTCTTCGTGGCGTGGCTGGTTTCGGTGATGGTTCGTCGTGGGTTGGAACGGCTCTCCCGGCGAAAAGGAACGCGCGACCGGCGGGCCGCCATCTACACGGTCGGCCGCATCGTGCACTACGTGCTGCTGTTCATCGCCTTCCTGGTGGCGCTGGAACTGATCGGCCTGCCCGCCAGCCGCTTCGCGGTGTTCGCCGGCGCCATCGGCGTTGGCTTGGGTTTTGGCCTGCAGGCAATCTTCAACAACTTCATTTCCGGCCTGATCCTGCTGTTCGACCGCAGCCTCAAGGTGGGCGACTTCGTCGAACTCGAATCGGGCGTGCACGGCGAAGTCAGCGACATCAACATCCGCGCCACCCGCATCACCACCAACGACAACATCGA
>CAZXTV010000419.1:0-1902 GCA_964643705.1 uncultured Arenimonas sp.
AGCCCGCTCCAGTCACGCCACTTGTCCGGGTAGCCGATCTTCGGAGTGAAGGCAGCCCATTTTTCGATCGCCTTTTCCTTGGTTTCAGCACCCATCCACTCCAGGCCCTCGATGCGGGTCTTGAGCGCATCCGACAGGTTGCCCACCAGGTGCTGCATGCGCTCCTTGGCTTCGGGCGGGAAAGCGACGGCCACGTATTCCTGGCCCAGGGCTTCACCCATCTGGCCGTTGATCGTGCCCAGCACGCGCTTCCAGCGCTCCTGCATTTCCTGCTGGCCGCGCAGGGTCTTGCCGTAGAAGTTGAAGTTCTCCTGCGCGAAGGCGCTGGCCAGGAAGGGCGCGGCGTTGTCGATCGTGTGGAAACGCAGGTAGGCCTGCCAGTCCGCGACCGGTACGTCGGCCAGCATCTTGCTGACCTCGGCGTGGAAGTCGGGCTGGGCCAGCGAGAACATTTCCGGCGCCGGCACGCCCTGGGAATCGAAGAAGCGCGACCAGGCGAAGTTCGGGCTGACCGCGTCGGCCTGGGCCAGGCTCACCGGGTTGTAGTACTTGGACACGTCGCGCGAGAGCTCTTCGCTCGACAGCGACTTGCCGGCCAGGCGGGTCTCGAAGTCCATCACCGCGCGGGCCTGGGTGGCGGCGGCGGCGGCGTCGGCGCCGGCCAGCGCCAGTACCTTGGCGATGTGCGCGACGTAGGCGTCGCGGATGCCGGCGTGTTTTTCTTCGAAGTAATAACCCTTGTCGGGCAGTCCCAGGCCCGCCTGGGTGGCGTAGGCGATGTTCTGGGTCGAATTCCTGAAGTCGGCCTCGGGGCCGAAGCCGAACACGAAGCCCTGGCCCTTGGCGTAGCTGTCGCGCAGCCACTGCGCAACGGCTTCGCCCGAATCAAGCGCGGCGATGCCGTCGAGCACCGGCTGCAGCGGCGCCAGGCCGGCGGCTTCGATGCTGGCCTCGTCCATGCCGGTGGCCCAGAGGTCACCGATCAGCTTGGCGGTGCCGTCGGCACCCTCCCGGGCGGCGAGGTTTTCGACCAGGGCATGCTGGATTTCCAGCGACCGCTCGGCCAGGGCCTCGAAGCTGCCCCAGGTGGTGCGGTCGGCGGGCACGGGGTTGGCGGCCAGCCACTTGCCGTTGACGAACTGGTCCAGGTCGGTGCAGGCCGACACGTTGGTGTCCAGGTCGGCGGCCTGCAGGGCGATCATCGGGGTCTTTACGCCCGACATGTCGATCGCGGGCGCGGCGGCCTCGCCGGCGGTGGGCACGGCCGTGGATTCAGGGGTATCGGTCTTCTGGCACGCGGCCAGGGCGACGGTGACGGCAAGCGCCAGCGCCAGGGGTTTGATGCTGCGGGAATTCATGGGTGTCTCCGTGCCCCCCCCCCGAAGGAGGGGGGCGTCAGGGGGTGGGGGCTTACCAGATGACGACGCGGTTCTCGCCCGAGCGCACCATCTTGTCGCCTTCCTTGCACTGGAAGGCTTCGGCGAAGGCCGGCAGGTTGGAGGGGGCGCCGATCGCGCGGAACATGCCCGGGCTGTGCGGGCCGACCGTCAGCTGCTGCTTGAGCTGGGCTTCGGTGAAGGCGATGCGCCAGACCGTGGCCCAGTTCATGAAGAAGCGCTGGTCCTGGCTGTAGCCGTCGATCATCGGGTCGGTGTAACCCTCGCCCTGCGCGCGCTGCAGGGCATCGAAGGCGACGGTGACGCCGCCCAGGTCGGCGATGTTCTCGCCCAGGCCCAGCTTGCCGTTCACGAACATGCCCGGCAGGGCTTCATAGCTGCTGTACTGGTCGGCGAGTTTGGTGGTCGCGGCGTCGAACTTCTCGCGGTCCTCGTCGGTCCACCAGTTGGCCATGTTGCCCTGGGCGTCGAACTTGCTGCCCTGGTCGTCGAAGCCGTGCAGCAT
>CAZXTV010000420.1:0-1888 GCA_964643705.1 uncultured Arenimonas sp.
GAGATGAGCTTCCCGGTGGAAATCATCCCGGCGCCGACCCTGCGCGAATCCGACGGCCTGGCCATGAGTTCGCGCAACCAGTACCTGCAGGGCGACGAGCGCCGGACGGCCACGCACATCCACCACACGCTGCAGTTCATGCGCGACGCTGCCCGCCAGGGCCTGCCGGTTCGCGGCATCGAGGACGAGGCGCTGTCGCGGCTCGAGGCGGCGGGCTTCACCGTCGACTACGCCGAGGTGCGGCGCGCCGACCTGTCACGGCCGCGTTCGCCCGACGAGCCGGGGCTGCTGGCGCTCATCGCTGCCCGCCTGGGCCGGACCCGCCTGATCGACAACCTGGCCTTCGACGGCGAATGAGCCGCCTGATCACCCCGGGACACCCATGCTGAGCGCCGCACACTGGCAGGCCCTGAAACACCACGGTGACCGCCTGGCCGCGAAGCCGCTGGCGGAACTGATGGCGGCGGAGCCGGCCCGCGCGGGCACCTGGTCGCTACGGGTGGGGCCGATCCACGCCAGTTTCGCCCGCCAGCGCATCGACGACGCCGCCTGGGCGCAGCTGCAGTCGCTGGCGACCACGGCCGGGCTTGGCCCGGCGCTGTCGGCGCTGTTCGATGGCGAGGTGGTCAACCCCAGCGAAGGCCGCCCGGCCCTGCACAGCGCGCTGCGCGGCGACGTCGGGCGCGGCGAAACCGCCCGCGCCGCCGCGGCCCAGGCGCGCGAAGCCCGTGGACGGGTGGACCAGCTGCATGCCCGGCTGGCCGACGGCCCGGTGACGGACATCGTCAGCGTCGGCATCGGCGGCAGCGACCTTGGGCCGCGGCTGGCCGTCGATGCACTGCGCGATTTCCACGACGGCCGCTTCCGCGTGCACTTCCTCACCAACGTCGACGGCAGCGCGGCGCGCCAGCTGCTGGCCGACCTGGATCCTGCGCGCACGGCAGGAATCCTGGTGTCCAAGAGCTTCGGCACCCAGGAAACCCTGCTCAACGGCGCGATCCTGCGCGACTGGCTGGGGGGTTCCGACCGCCTGTACGCGGTCAGCGCCAACGTCGCGCGCAGCGAAGCCTTCGGCATCGCGCCCGACCGGGTGCTGCCGATGTGGGATTGGGTCGGGGGGCGGTATTCGCTGTGGTCGGCGGTGGGTTTCGCGCTGCAGCTTGCGATTGGCCATGATGGTTTCGCGCGCCTGCTCGAGGGTGCGGCGATGATGGACCAGCATGTGCGCGAAGCGCCGCCGGCGCGCAACCTGGCGGCCTGGCATGGGCTGTTCGCCGTCTGGAACCGCAACGCGCTGGGTGCCGCCAGCCACGCCGTGATGCCCTACGACCAGCGCCTGGCGCTGCTGCCGGGTTTCCTGCAGCAGCTGGTGATGGAAAGCCTGGGCAAGTCGGTGCGCACCGACGGCAGCCCGGTGCCGGTGCACACCGTGCCGGTGCTGTGGGGCGGGGCGGGCACCAACGTCCAGCACAGTTTTTTCCAGGCCCTGCACCAGGGTACCGACATGCTGCCGGCCGACTTCATCGGCGTGGTTCGTCCGGCGCATGGGTTCGACCAGAACCACCACGCACTGCTGGCGAACCTGCTGGCCCAGTCCGAGGCGCTGGCCAATGGCTCGCCCTCGGACGACCCGCACAAACGTTACCCCGGCGGCCGTCCGAACTCCCTGTTCCTGCTCGACGAGCTGACGCCGTATTCGCTGGGCGCGCTGCTGGCGATGTACGAACACAGCGTCTACGTGCAGTCGGTGCTCTGGGGCATCAACGCCTTCGATCAGTGGGGCGTCGAACTGGGCAAGCAGATCGCGGGCGAACTCCTTCCCGCCGTTTCGGATGACGCCGTGCCCGTGCAGGACGCCGTCACCCGCGCGCTGCTCGAAGAAATCCGC
>CAZXTV010000421.1:0-1882 GCA_964643705.1 uncultured Arenimonas sp.
CGTGGACTTCGCGAGCCGCTACATCACGCAGTTCGGTTTCAGCCAGGAAAGCCTGCCACCGAACCTGTCGATGTCGCTGGGCACGTCCTCGCTGACGCCGCTTTCGATCGCCCGCGGCTACACGGTGTTCGTCAACGGTGGCTACCTGGTCGACCCCTGGTTCATCGAACGCGTGCTTGATCGCGACGGCCGCGTGCTGAGCGAACACGTGCCCGTCCGCGCCTGCCTGGGTTGCCCCGGCCGGGGCAGTGATGGCCCCGCGGCGGGCCGCGACAACGCGGTGGTGGACGGCTTCAACCTGGGCGCGGCCGCGCCTGCGCCGGCCGAAACGCCGGAAGAGACCGAAGCCGCCGCGCCGGAAGTCCCGGAAGGCCCGGTGTCGCTGGCTCCCCGGGCCATCGACGCGCGCACGGCCTTCATGATCCAGTCGATCCTTCGCGACGTCGTGCAGCGGGGCACCGGCGCGGCCGCCAAGGTCATCGGCCGCCCGGACATCGGCGGCAAGACCGGCTCGACCAACGACTATCGCGATGCCTGGTTCTCGGGTTTCGGTGGCGACCTGGTGACCACGGTCTGGGTCGGCAAGGACGACTTTTCGACCCTGGGCCGCGGCGAATACGGCGGCAAGGCGGCGCTGCCGATCTGGATCAACTACATGGACGCCGCCCTCAAGGACGTGCCCCTGTTCGAACCGGAAGTACCCAGCGGCACCGTCACCGCCTCGGTGGACGCCGGCTCCGGACGCCTGGTGCCGGAGGGCACGCCGGGCAGCGTGCGCGACTACTTCAAGCGCGAGGACTACGACCGCATCACGGCCCAGGGTTTCGACGTGGAGCCGGCGCTGAGCGATGAAGAGGCGTTCGACATCTTCTGACCCGGCGGCGGCGCGGGCGCGGCGCCAGCGGGTCGCCGCCGAAGCCGCGCGCCTGCTGGCCCAGGGCGGCGGCGACATCGTCGCCGCCCGGCGCAAGGCCGCCGAACGCCTGGGCCTGCGCGACCCGGCCTTCCTGCCGGACGCCGACGAAATCCGTGAAGCCCTGCAGGCGCACCACCGCCTGTTCTCCCCGGGCCACCTGGACCCGGACCGGCTGCAGCGCCAGCGCGAGGCCGCCCTGGCGGCGATGGATCATTTCGCCGACTTCGAACCCCGCCTCGCCGGCCCGGTGCTCGACGGCAGCGCCGGTCCCGACGACGCCGTGGTCCTGCACCTGCACGCAGAGGATCCCGACGCCGTGGCCCACCTGCTGGCCGACCGCGCTGCGCCGGCGCGACAGCAGCGCCGCCGCATCCATCTCGCCAGCGGGGGCGCCACCGAAGTTCCCTGCTGGGAGCTGGTGGCCGACGACCAGGCTTTCGAACTATGGGTCCTGCCGTCCTCCGCGGCCCGCCAGGCACCGCGCGACCCCTTGGGAGGGGGTGCCCTGCCCCGGGCGTCGCTGGCAGGCGTGGCGCGGCTCCTGGACGGTGCGAACAAACCCTGAAACGCGAACGCCCCGCACAAGGCGGGGCATCCGGGCTTTGCAGCTTGCGCGGATCAGCGCTTGGCCAGGTCCACGTAGTCGCGGCTGGCGGCGCCGGTGTAGATCTGGCGCGGACGGCCGATCTTGGCTTCCGGGTCGGTCTGCTGTTCGAGCCAGTGCGACACCCAGCCGGCGGTGCGGGCGATGGCGAACATCACCGTGAACATTTCCGTCGGGATGCCCAGCGCCTTGTAGATGATGCCGGAATAGAAATCGACGTTCGGGTAGAGCTTGCGCTGCACGAAGTAGTCGTCCTTGAGCGCGGCTTCCTCCAGGCGCATGGCGACCTCGAGCATCGGGTCGTCCACGCCCAGTTCGGCCAGCACCTCGTGGCACATCTCGCGGATGATGGTCGCGCGCGG
>CAZXTV010000422.1:0-1878 GCA_964643705.1 uncultured Arenimonas sp.
GATAACATGGGTGCTGCCTACGGCCGGCTGCCGGACGCCGACATGCTCCAGCGGATGGCGGCGCACCTCCAGGCGTTGTAACCGTCGGGCCTGCCGGGTCGGGCGCTTGTTCGCGGTCCCGGTCCGCGTCCTCCGGCATGTCGATCTCGACCATGCGCTTGGCGGCCCGGCGCGCGAAATAGTGGATGCGCTTCGACGCCTCCACCATGTCACTCTCGATGCGGAACAGCGACAGACGATGCGCTTCCGTGGCACTCACGCGGCGCGCGAGGTGGAACTCGGCGGCGCGCACCAGGCGATTGACCTCGTCCTTGGACTCGATGACGGCGCGGGCGGCCTCCTCAGACGACGACGCCACCGCTCTTGCAGCCTGCCCGACGCTCCAGAAGACCTTGTCCCACAACCGGCCGATCACCTCGCGGGTGGCCGCACTGACCTCGAGCCCCGCGCCCAGGCGGACACGCGCGGCGTGCGACAGGTTCATTTCCACGATGTCGCCCATGGACTCGAACAGCCCGGCCACGGCCATGTAGTCGTGCAGCAGCTCGGTCTGCGCGCCATTCAGCGGTCGCTGCGACAATCGACCCAGATAGCTGATCACGGCGTCATGCAGGTTGTCCACGTCGCTGTCGAGACGCGGAATCTCGGCGATGGTCTCGGCCTTGCCGTCGAAAACCATGGCGGGTCCCCGGCCCAGCAGGCGCAGCACCGTCTCGCCGAGATGCCCCAGCTCCATGCGCACGCGGTCGAGCGCCAGGTCCGGTGTGTCGAGCAGCGCGTCGTCCAGGAACTTCGGCTGCTCGACGGTCGGCACGGGCTCGGGCCGGCCGGGATGCAGGCGCTGTACGAGACGGGCCAGCGGCCCGGTGAACCAGATAAACACGGCTGCATTCACCACGTTCAGCAGCATGAAGCCGTTTGCGATCTGGCGCGGCGTCTCGGCCGCCAACCGCGCGATCCCGTCGAGCTCAGCATGATCAGGCGATACGGCCCGCATGGCAGCAGCCAGTGGCACCAGCAGCAGCAGCCAGGCGGACGAAGTGACCAGCTTGAAGATGAAATAGGCCAGCGCCGTCTGCACGGCCTCGGCCCGCTTGCCGATGGACGCCAGCAGCGCCGTGATGGTGGTGCCCAGGTTGGCGCCCAGCGCCAGGGCCAGGCCGGTCTCGAGTGGAATCATGCCCTGCGCTGCCATCACGATGATGACGCCGGTGGTGGCCGAGGAGCTTTGCACCAGGGCGGTGAACAGCGCGCCGACCAGCACGGCCGCCAGCGGCCCGGAATACTGCTGCATTGCCTCGATGAAGGGCGGCCAGTCGCGCAGCGGCGCCATCGCCTCGCCCATCAGGTTCATGCCGAGGAACACCAGCCCGAGCCCGAGCAGCATGGTGCCGTAACGCCGCAGGCGCTCGCTGCGCGCCGCCGCATGGGCCAGGAAGCCGAGCGCGATGGCCAGCAGCGCCAGGTTGGTCACCTTGAAGGCGATGATCTGCGCCGTCACGGTCGTACCGACGCTCGCGCCCATGACTATGCCGATGGCCTGCTGGAGGCTCATCAGGCCCGACTGCACGAAGCCCACCGTCAGCACCGTGGTGACCGAGGACGACGGGATCACCGCGGTCGTAAAGGCGCCGGCAGCGAGGGCACGAAAGCGGTTCTTCGTCATCCGCGCGAGCAGCGACTTCATGCGGCCGCCGGCCGCTTCCTTGAGCGCGACGGTCATCTGTTCCATGCCGAACAGGAACAGCGCGAGGCCGCCGAACAGGCCGAGCGCCATGGCGCCGTACTGGAGTGTTTCGCTGGTCAACGCCGCATCCCGGTACCGTGCGGCCATCCACGCGGCCGCCATGGCAACACTCTATCAGCGGCCCAGTGACC
>CAZXTV010000423.1:0-1168 GCA_964643705.1 uncultured Arenimonas sp.
TACCGCTGAGCTAAGCACCCGTGGCGAGAGCTCGTCAGTTTACAGCATCCTTGAGCGCCTTGCCAGCCTTGAAGGTAGGATTCTTCGAGGCCTTGATCTTGATGGTGTCACCCGTGCGCGGGTTGCGGCCCGTGCGAGCGGCGCGCTTGCGCACGGCAAAGGTACCGAAGCCGACCAGCGAAACGGTGTCGCCCTTCTTCAATGCCTTGCGGATCACTTCGATCACGGCGTCAACAGCACGGCCAGCATCGGCTTTGGTCAACTCGGAGGCGTCGGCTACTGCCCCAATGAAGTCAGCTTTGTTCATTAGTCTTGTCACTCCCTAGGCGAGAAATGGGACTCGCGTTATTTGTCTTTCGAACAAAGGCATCCGTGGTGTTCTGCGGGACCCTTGTCGACCTCTTGCCTCGCGCGCCCCAGAGGTGCGAAGCGCTGCAAGGTTGCCGCGATTTATACCAGCGCCTTTGCATGTGCGCAATGACAATTTTCCAGTAATGACGCGGGCTGCAGGGCTTTTCGCTTACTGCACACCCAAGGCCTCAGGTCAAGCGGCGCGATTGCTGTTCAGTGCGGGCGCACTGCGGGTGCGCGTCGCTTGCCCGATAACTCCTTGGCTTTGTCCACCGTCTCTGCTGTAACCGGCTCTGCGGACTGCGGTGCCAGGGCCTGCACAAGTGCAAGATCAAGCACCTCGTCGATCCACTTTACCGGTCTGATATCCAGACCTTGCGTGACATTCTTCGGAATCTCGGTAAGGTCCTTGCGATTCTCTTCGGGAATCAGAACGGTGCGAATGCCGCCACGCAGCGCGGCCAGCAGCTTCTCCTTGAGTCCGCCTATAGGCAGGACCCGGCCGCGCAAGGTTATCTCGCCGGTCATCGCAACGTCGGCGCGCACCGGCACCTTGGCGAGAATCGAGACCAGCGCCGTCACCATCGCGATACCGGCGCTGGGGCCGTCCTTCGGAGTTGCGCCTTCCGGCACATGCACGTGGATATCGAACTTTTGGTGGAAGTCGGGATCAAGGCCGAGCCGCTCGGCGCGTGCGCGCACCACCGACAGCGCCGCCTTGGCCGATTCCTGCATCACCTCGCCAAGCTGTCCGGTCAAGATCAGGTTGCCCTTGCCCGGTACCAGGGTAGCTTCGATCTGCAGCAGGTCGCCGCCC
>CAZXTV010000423.1:1178-1875 GCA_964643705.1 uncultured Arenimonas sp.
GGTCCAGGCCAGGCCGGTAACCAGGCCGATCTCGTTCTCCAGTTCGGCGCGACCAAAATCGAAGCGCCGCACGCCCAGATAGGTATCGATGTTCTTCGGGGTTACGGCAACCGCACTGCGCTTGACCGCCTTCTTGCCTGATTGCGCCAGCTTGCTGGCGGCCAGGCTGAGCTCCTTGACCACCTTGCGGCAGATCTTGGCGATCTCGCGCTCCAGATTGCGCACGCCCGACTCACGCGTGTAGTAGCGGATGATCTCGCGAATCGCAGCCTCATTCACCTTCAGTTCGTCGGGCTTGAGACCGTTGGCCTTGATCTGCTTGTCGAGCAGATAGCGCATCGCGATGTTGACCTTCTCATCCTCGGTGTAGCCAGGAATGCGGATCACCTCCATGCGGTCGAGCAGCGGACCAGGAATGTTCAGCGAGTTGGCCGTTGCCACGAACATCACCTCCGACAGGTCGAAATCGACTTCCAGGTAATGATCGTTGAACGAGTTGTTCTGCTCCGGGTCGAGCACCTCCAGCAGCGCCGAACTGGGATCGCCGCGGAAGTCCATGCTCATCTTGTCCAGCTCGTCGAGCATGAACAACGGATTGCGCGTGCCGACCTTGGACAGGTTCTGCAGGATGCGACCCGGCATCGAACCGATATAGGTACGACGGTGGCCGCGTATCTCGGCCTCGTCACGCACGCCG
>CAZXTV010000424.1:0-1868 GCA_964643705.1 uncultured Arenimonas sp.
CCGGCGACGGTGCCGCCGCCTGCGCGCCGCCCGCCAGGGCGGCCAGCACCAGTCCCGCGATCCGATGCCGTCGCTGCTCAGCGCGCATCGGCCGATGCCGTTGTCGCGCGCGGCAACATCCGGTCCACCAGGACGATCACCGCCATCGTCGCCGCCAGCGTGATCGCCATCAGGTGGATGTAGTGCAGCGGCGACCAGAGGAAGGTGAACACGGCGTAGAGCGTGACGCCGAACAACATGCCGGCCTTGATTGCATTGCCGCGCACCCTGGCCATCAGCACCACTGCCAGGAAGGCCGCCAGAACCGGCATCGAATACAAGCCATTCAGGCGCTGCAGGACGTCGATGATGCTGCGGGCGTTTTCGAACAGCGGCACCAGCGCCACCGGCACCACGGTGAACACCAGGGCCAGCCACTGGCCGGTGCGGCGGACATTGGCGGCGGGGTTCACGTACTTGAGGTGGATGTCGCAGGTGTAAAGCGCCGATGCCGAGTTCAGGCAGGAATTGAAGCTCGACAGCACCGCACCGGTGATCACCGCCGCGAACGCGCCCGACAGCCAGGGCGGAAGCACGTCGCCGACCAGCCGACCGTAGGCAACGTCGCCGACCGGGCCGTAAAGCTTGAAGGCGATGATGCCGGGCAGCACCACGATGAAGGGGATCACCAGCTTGAAGGCGATGGCTGCGTAGATGCCCTTCTGCGCGTCCTTCACCGACTTCGCCGCCAGCGCCCGCTGCACGATCACCATGTTGGTGCCCCAATAGAACACGTGGATGAAGACCATGCCGGTCAGCAGCGTGTGCCAGGGGATGTCGGAATCGTTGCCGCCGATTAGCGTCAGCCGCTCGCGCGGCACTCCGGAAAGGTCCCAGCCGATCGCCTGCATCGCGAACACCGTGACCAGGCTGCCGATCACCAGCAGGCCCAGGCCGTTGAAGGTGTCGGAGATGGCGATCGCGCGCAGGCCTCCAAAGGCCGCATAGGCCAGGCCGGCCGCGGCGAACAGCGAGGCGATGGTGATGATGGACAGGTCCAGGTTGAACATGGACTTCATGAACACCGAACCGGTGTACAGCACCACAGGCAGCAGGATGAACAGGTAGCCGGCCAGGAACAACACCGACACCACGGTGCGCACGCCTGCGTCGCCGGTGCGGCGCTCTAGCAGTTCGGTCGTGGTGGTGCAGCCATGCTTGTAATAAAGCGGGATCAGCACCCTGGCCAGCACGAACAGGCCGACCGCGGCGCCGAACTCCCACCAGGCCACCAGCAGCGCCTGGGCCCCGTTCATGCCGACGATCTGTTCGGCGCTGATGTTGGTCAGCAGCAGCGAACCGGCGATGAAGGGCCAGGCCAGGTTGCCGCCAGCCAGGAAATAGTCCTTGGCCTGGCTGTCGGAGTGCACCGCCCGGCGGCAGCGCCACCAGGTGACCGCGGCCACCAGGCCGGTCAGGCCCAGGAACACCGCCAGTTGGATCATGTTCTGCATGGCCCCTCCCTGCCATCGCGCCGGACCGGCACCGTTGCACGTTAGTTACATCAGGACCCGGCGACTGCGCCAGTGGCCATGAATACGTTTGCAGCTTGCGGGGCGCCGGGCGGTCCCCGCTAAGCTTCCCACTCGGCAGGCGCAGGGACGGCCCACGGAGCAGGCGACCCATGGACAGAACACGCTGGTGGCGCGGCGCCATCATCTACCAGATCTACCCGCGCAGCTTCCTGGACCTGAGCGGCGACGGCGTGGGCGACCTTCGGGGCATCGAGGCGCGATTGGACTACGTGGCCAGCCTGGGCGTGGACGCGATCTGGATCTCGCCGTTCTTCCTGTCGCCGATGGCCGACTTCGGTTACGACATCGCCGACT
>CAZXTV010000425.1:0-1865 GCA_964643705.1 uncultured Arenimonas sp.
CCTTCCGGCGCGAACCCCTTCTTGCCCAACGCCAAAGACAACAGATTCGCGCCTGACGGCGCTCCTACAGGGGCTTTGGCCAGAACGCGCGGATGCCGGCGACGCCCTGGGCGCCGTGCCTGCGGGCCGTGGCGACGTCGGCGGGGCGCAGGCCGCCCAGGGCATAGATCGGCAGCGAAACGCCCTCACGCAGGCGGGAGAAGTGCTCCCAGCCCAGGGGCGCGGCGCCGGGGTGGCTTTCGGTGGCTCGCACCGGCCCCAGCACGGCGAAGTCCAGCCCGAGGTTTTCGGCCTGGGCCAGTTCGTCGGCGTCATGGCAGGAAGCCGCCACCGGCGGGCCGCCAGGCAGGGGCCGCGCCGACAGCGCCATCAGCTGGCGCGCCGGCAGGTGCAGGCCGATGCCCAGGTCGGCGGCCAGGCCGGCTTCGCCGTTCACCAGCAAGTCGGCACCGACGGCGTGGCAGCGGGTGCGGGCGTCCATGGCCAGCTCGGCCAGGGCCTGCGCGCCCAGGCCCCATGCACGCAGCTGCACGCGGCGGGCGCCGGCAGCCAGGGCCTTGTCCAGCTGGTGCAGCCAGGCGGCCGGCTCCAGTGATTCGGGGCTGATCAGGTACCGCGGCGGGCGGGTAAGCACCGACACGACGGGCCGGTCGGCGGGCGGCATCGGGTAACCCTGCAGCTTGTCCAGGGGCGACCAGGCCAGGGCCTGGCGCTCGCGCCCCCGCGGCGTGCCCTCGTAGGAATCGACCGTGTAGACGTCCAGCAGGATGCGTTTTTCCGGGTAGGCCTGGGGCACGGCCACCAGCGGCACGGCGTCCAGAACCCGGATGCCCAGCTCTTCGTGCAGTTCGCGGTCCAGGGCTTCGCGCGGACTTTCACCCGGCTCGACCTTGCCGCCCGGGAATTCCCAGGCCCCGGCCAGGTCGCGCCCGGCGGTGCGCCGGGCCAGCAGGATGCGGCCGCGGGCGTCCCGGAGGACGGCCGCGACCACGTGCACGGGTTTAGGTCGGTCGCCGGGCATGCGCCGGGATCAATCCAGCTTCCCGTGGCACTGCTTGTACTTCTTGCCGCTGCCGCAGGGGCAGGGATCGTTGCGGCCGACCTTGGGACCTTCGCGGTTCGCCGGGGCCAGCACGCCATGGCCTTCGGCGGCCATCGCCTGGGCCTGTTCGGCCTCGTCCTCGGTGCCGTAGCCGCCCGTTTCCGGGTGCTGGAACTGCATCTTGTTGGCCTGGGCGGCGGCGCGCTGGCGTTCGGCGGCCTCCATCGCGGCGACCTCCTCTTCGCTGCGGATGCGCACGCGGGCCAGCAGCGACACGACTTCCTGCTTCACCTTGTCCAGCATCTGGGTGAACAGCTCGAAGCTCTCGCGCTTGTACTCCTGCTTGGGCTGCTTCTGCGCATAACCCCGCAGGTGGATGCCCTGGCGCAGGTAGTCCATGCGCGCCAGGTGTTCCTTCCAGTTCTGGTCGAGCACGTTGAGCATCAGGTGCTTTTCCAGGTGGCGCATCATGTCGCCGCCGAGCTGGGCTTCCTTTTCGCTGAACAGCTTCTCGCCGGCTTCCAGCGCCAGGGCCAGGATGCGTTCGTCGTCGATCGCTTCTTCGGTCGTGGCCGGACCCTGCAGGTCGACGCTGACGCCGAACTCGTCGAGCAGGCTGCGTTCCAGGCCCGGCAGGTCCCACTGTTCGTCCACCGACTCGGCCGGCACGAAGCGGCGCACCACCTCGGCCAGCACGTCTTCGCGGATGGCGACGATGGAATCGTTCACCGAATCGGCTTCCAGCAGCTCGTTGCGCTGTTCGTAGACCACCTTGCGCTGGTCGTTGGCGACGTCGTCGAAGTCGAGCAGGTTCTTTCGGATG
>CAZXTV010000426.1:0-1863 GCA_964643705.1 uncultured Arenimonas sp.
CGCTGATCGGCATCGGCGTGGCCGAGCACAGCGGCCTGATCGGCGCCTCGCTGCGCATGCTGGTGCTGGCCGCGCCGAAGTTCCTGCTGACGCCGGTGCTGGTGTTCGCCGGCGTAATGTCGAACATGGCCAGCGAAATCGGCTACGTGCTGCTGGTGCCGCTGGGCGCGCTGATCTTCATTTCCGCCGGCCGGCACCCGATCCTGGGCATGGCCGCGGTCTTCGCCGGTGTGTCAGGCGGCTATTCGGCCAACCTGCTGATCGGCACCATCGACCCGCTGCTGTCGGGCCTGTCGCAGGAAGCGGCGCGCATCGTCGACCCGAACTACACGGTCAGCCCGCTGGCGAACTGGTACTTCATGATCGCCTCGACGCCGGTGATCACCCTGCTGGGCTGGTTCGTCACCGAAAAAATCGTTGCGCCGCGTTTTTCCGATGCCCACGTGCCTTCGCTGACCCTGGCCGAAGGCGCCCAGCCCGAGGACCAGCGCCTGAGCCCGGCCGAGCGCCGCGGCATGATGTACGCGGTGGCGACCGTGCTGGCCTTCACCGTGCTGGTGATCTGGGGCGGTTACCCGGCCCAGGGCGTCAGCCTGTGGGACGGTGCCCTGCAGCTGCCGCAGATCCCGGGTTCGGGATTCCTGCTCGACGAACGCCAGGACATCCTGCGTTCGCCCCTGCTCAGCGGCGTGGTGGTGATCATCTTCCTTTACGGCGTGCTGGCCGGCATAGCCTTCGGCGTTGGAGCCGGCACCATCAAGTCCGACAGTGACGTCATCAAGGGCATGGCCGCCAGCATGGCCACGCTGGGCGGTTACCTGGTCCTGGTGTTCTTCGCGGCCCAGTTCGTGGCCTTCTTCAACTGGACGCAACTGGGGCTGATCTTCGCCGTCGAGGGCGCCGATTTCCTCAAGGCCCTGGGCCTGCCGACGATCCCGCTGTTCATCTGCTTCATCCTGCTCACGGCGGTGGTGAACCTGTTCATGGGTTCGGCCTCGGCCAAGTGGGCGCTGATGGCGCCGGTGTTCATCCCGATGTTCATGCTGCTGGGCTATTCGCCCGAGATGACCCAGGTGGCCTACCGCGTCGGCGACAGCGTCACCAACATCATCTCGCCGATGATGAGCTACTTCGCGCTGATCATCGCCTTCCTGCAGCGCTACGAACCCAAGGCCGGCATCGGCACCCTGGTCGCGACCATGCTGCCCTACTCGATCGTTTTCCTGATCGGCTGGAGCATCATGTTCGGCGTCTGGATCTGGTTCGAGCTGCCGATCGGCCCCGATTCGCCGCTCACCTACATCCCGGCCGCGCCCGTCGCGAACTGAGCCATGTCGCGCTGGCGGCCGCCGGGTGAAAAGTCCACGGCGATCATCACCCGCGCCGGTTTCGACCGTCTGCGCGCCGAGCTCGACGAGCTCTGGCGCGTGCGGCGGCCGGCGGTGGTGAAGGCCCTCGCCGAGGCCGCGGCCGAAGGCGACCGCAGCGAAAACGCCGAATACACCTACCGTAAGAAGCAGCTGGGCGAGATCGACCGGCGCGTGCGCTACCTGACCAAACGGCTCGAGGCCCTGAAGGTCGCCGAAGGCCCGCCGTCCGACCAGGCCGCGATCTTCTTCGGCGCCGTGTTCGAGATCGAGGACCTGAAAAGCGGCGACAGCGTTCGCTACCGCATCGTCGGCCCCGACGAAACCGACGCCAAGTCCGGCTGGATCAGCATAGATTCCCCGCTGGCGCGGGCAGCGCTGCGCAAGCGCGTGGACGACGAATTCGAAGTGCAGCTGCCGGCGGGCCCGGCGCGCTATGCCGTGCTGTCGGGTTCCTACGACCCCCTGTAGGAGGGCCTTCAGGCCCGACGCTCCA
>CAZXTV010000427.1:0-1861 GCA_964643705.1 uncultured Arenimonas sp.
ACTTCGCCACGCCGGAACAGCAGGCGCCGGTGCTGCCGCGCCTGCTGGCCGGCGAGATCCGCTCGGCCTTCGCGATGACCGAACCCGACGTGGCCAGCTCCGACGCCACCAACATCGCCCTGCCGATCGTGCGCGACGGCGACCACTACATCATCAACGGCCGCAAGTGGTGGACCACCGGCGCCGCCGACCCACGCTGCGCCATCCTGATCGTCATGGGCGTCACCGAGCCCGAAGCGCCGGCGCACAAGCGCCAGTCGATGGTGCTGGTGCCGATGGACACGCCGGGCGTGCGCATCGTGCGGCCGCTGACGGTGTTCGGCTACGACGATGCGCCGCACGGCCACGTCGAAATGTCCTTCGACAACGTGCGCGTGCCGGTGGGCAACCGCCTGGGCGCGCCCGGCAGCGGTTTCGAAATCGCCCAGGCGCGGCTTGGCCCGGGCCGCATCCACCACTGCATGCGGCTGATCGGCCTGGCCCAGCGTGCGCTCGAGGCGATGGTCGAACGCGCGCGCCACCGCGAAGCCTTCGGCAAGCCGCTGGGCGGCCACGGCATGGCCCAGGAAGCGATCGCGCTGAGCCGCTGCGAGATCGAACAGGCGCGCCTGCTCACCCTGCAGGCGGCCGCGGCGCTCGACGCCCATGGCAACAAGGGTGCGAAGGATCTTATCGGCATGATCAAGATCGTCGCGCCGCGCATGGCCTGCCAGGTCATCGACCGCGCGATCCAGATCCACGGCGGCGGCGGCCTGTGCCAGGACCACTTCCTCGCCCAGGCCTACGCCGGCGCCCGCAGCCTGCGCCTCGCCGACGGCCCCGACGAAGTCCACATCGCTTCGCTCGCACGCTCCATGCTTCGGACTTAGGTTTTTGGACGCATCAGGGCGGATGCGCGTGGATAAGAGCGGATAGAGCTTCTTTAATAATCGGCCTTATCCGCCTTTATCGGTTTCTATCCGCCTTGATCCGCGTTCAAAGATCGACGCACGCCACCCGACAAACCTGCAGGCAACCTTAATGACGGACCTACCCAATACCGAGTTGGCGACGTACCTGGAAGCGCAGGTGCCGGGGTTTCGGGGGCCGGTGGTGGCGACGAAGTTCAAGGGCGGGCAGTCGAACCCGACCTATCTGATCGAAGCGGCCAGCGGCAAGTACGTGCTGCGGCGCAAGCCGTCGGGAAAGCTGCTGCCGTCGGCGCATGCCGTGGACCGCGAATTCCGGGTGCTGCAGGCGCTGCACGGCGGGCCGGTGCCGGTGGCCGGGCCGCTGCACCTGTGCACCGATGAATCGGTCATCGGCTCGGTGTTCTACCTGATGGCCTTCGTGCCCGGCGAGGTGCACTGGGATCCTTCCCTGCCCGGCATGGCGCCCGAGCAGCGCGCCGCCCACTACGAGGCCATCGTCGCCGCCCTGGCCGCGCTGCATGCGTTGGATCCGGCGGCGATCGGCCTTGGCGACTACGGCAAACCCGGCAATTATTTCGCCCGCCAGATCCACCGCTGGTCCGAACAGTACCGCGCCAGCGAAATCGACCCGATTCCCGACATGCACACGTTGATGGCGGCGCTCGAACAGCGCTGCCCGGCCGACGACGGTCGCGTGGCCCTGGTGCACGGCGACTTCCGCATCGACAACCTGATGTTCGCGCCCGGCGAACCGCGCCTGCTGGCCGTCGTGGACTGGGAGCTGAGCACCCTGGGCCATCCGCTGGCCGACCTGGGTTATTTCTGCATGGCGCTGCGGCTGCCGCGCAACCCGGCCCTGCCCGGCCTGGCCGGCATGGACCGCACGGCGCTGGGCATCCCCGACGAAGCCGCGCTGCTTGAACGCTACTGCAAACTCAGCGGCCAGCCCA
>CAZXTV010000428.1:0-1854 GCA_964643705.1 uncultured Arenimonas sp.
CCAAATTGCCCCAGTTTCGTGGCTGGTTCAGAAAGATGTGGATGAAGGGCGACACGAATTAAACGTCTCTGAATGGGGGTATATTCGCAACAAAGAGGCGGATGAAGCCTCTGAAGCAATTGAAGAGGGGGAGATGCCCCTGCCCCCTTACCTCATCACCCACCCCGAGGCGCGGCTGACCGAAGCGGAAAAACAAGCCCTCATGCGCGGCCTCGACCGCACGTTTGACGACTAATTACCAATTGCCAATTACCAATTACAAACCAACCCCATGACCTCTTCTGCCCGTCCTTCCCCACGCCCCGAACGGCCGTCGCGCTGGCAACCTGTGCTAGACACAGGGCGCGGGGCGCTGATTGTTTTAGCCGTGGCGACCCTCGTCTGGTTTTTACTGCGCTACACTTTGCTGGCCGAATCGTTTGCATGGGCATTGCCCTACGGCGGCAAAACAGCGTGGTATCTCACCCGTAGCACGGGGGTTGTGGCCTATTTATTTTTAACAGGCTCGACCATGTGGGGCATTTTGCTCAGCACCAAATATGTGCGCGAGCAAGTGCCCGCCCCTGTGTCGCTGGAAATGCACCGTTTGCTGTCATGGCTCACGGCCGCATGGTCAGCCACCCACGCCTTTTTACTGCTCTTCGACACCTACTATGTCTACACCTTGCGCGATTTGCTCGTGCCCTTTGTCGGGCCATATCGGCCGATAGACGTGGCGTGGGGTATTATCGCCCTGTATGTGTTGGTGCTGGTCAATGTGAGCTTTGGCTGGCGGCAACTCATCGGTGCGAACACATGGCGGCGGGTGCATTACCTGACTTTTGTGGTGTTTGGGATGGTGACATGGCACGGCTGGGCGGCTGGCACGGATACATCGCTCATGGGGATGCGCTTGCTGTATGGGGCCAGCACGGCCGTGGTGCTGTTCCTGACCAATTACCGCATCATTACGGCCGTACAAGCTAAACGCACGGCCGCATCGGCCCCTGCACGGCCATAATACCTGACAAATGGCAACTGTTTAGTGGACGACAGTCCAGTACAATTAGGTGGCTCGGTTTAGTTGGCCGCCCGATTGTTATGTCTACTGATTTGGACACCCACGAGGAGTTGGCGCTGTTGCGCCGCGCCGAAACCTTCGACAGAGAGGCTTTGGGCGAGGTGCATGAGCGGTACTATAGCGATATTTTTCGCTATATCTCCTTTCGGGTACAAGATTACGAGGCCACGGCCGACCTAACCAGCGACGTGTTTGAGCGATTGTTACAAAGCCTGCACGACCAACGCGCTCCGCGCAACACGATTCGGGGCTGGCTCTATGGCACGGCCAAACACGTCGTGCAAGATTTTTTCCGCCAGCGCACCCGTCGCCACCCCGCCCCTGTGCCCGAGAACTGGCCCAGTGGGGAAGAGGCTCCCGATGTGGCTCTGGACCAACAATGGCAGGCGGATAGACTCACGGCCGCACTCCGCCGCCTGACCGAGGACCAACAACAGGTGCTGGCCATGCGCTTTGGCCAAGGGCTTTCGGTGCAAGCCACGGCCGACCAATTGGGGAAAAGTGTGGGCGCAGTTAAAATGCTCCAAGCGCGGGCGGTGGCGATGATGACGGAATTAATGAGTAATTAGTAATTAGTAATTAGTAATTAGTAATTAGTAATTAGTAATTAGTAAGTAGTAATTGGGTGTTGGTTGAGCAAGGTAATTACCAATTACCAATTACCAATTACCAATTACCAGCAACCATACCGATGGATAAATCTTTGGAAGAAAAGCTAATTGCTTGCTTGGATGCGCTCGAGCGCGGCGAGTCGGTGGGCGCGATTTTGGCGCGTTACCCCGAGTCGGCCGCTC
>CAZXTV010000429.1:0-1851 GCA_964643705.1 uncultured Arenimonas sp.
CTGCTGGACAAGGAATTGCGCCGGGTGGCGCTGATGCAGGCCGACCTGGCGCCGGTGCTGGCCAAGTTCCGCTTCGAGTCGGTGGACGACCTGTGCGTGGCGCTGGCGCTGGGCGACATCGGCCCCAGCCAGGTCAGCCGCACCCTGCACGACCATGCCCAGGCGCTGGTCTCGCCGCCGGAACCGGCCAGCCTGGTCACTCGGCGCCACGCGAAGCCAGCCACGAAGGCGCCGTTCACCGTCGAAGGCGTCGGCAACCTGCTCAGCCAGATCGCGCGCTGCTGCCAGCCGGTGCCGGGCGATCCGATCGTGGGTTACCTCACCCGCGGCCGGGGCGTCAGCATCCACCGCGCCGGCTGCCCGGCGCTGCAGCGGCTCGAATCACGCAACCCCGAGCGGCTGCTGCCGGTGGAATGGGGTCGCGGCACCCGCGGCAGTTACGACGTCGACATCCAGGTGCACGCCTTCGACCGCAAGTGGCTGCTCAAGGACCTCACCAACACCATCGCCCAGCAGGGCGTGAACATCCTGGGCCTGCAGTCGCGCGTGGACGACGACAAGGGCCTGGCCGACCTGCGTCTGGCGGTGCGCGTGGCCGACTTCGGCCAGCTCAGCGACCTGCTCGGACGCCTGAGCGCCGTGCCCGGCGTGCGCGAGGCCCATCGCCTGGGCTGAGCCTGGCGAGGGAGCGTTCACCTTGCACTGGTATCCTGCCGCGCATGGACAAGGGCAAGGCATGAACCATCACAACGACCCCGGCGCGACCCCGTCGCTGGGCGCCCTGGACCAGCTCGACCTCGACCGCCCGCACGGCCGCGAAGCGCCCGAAGGCCCGCCGCGGCGCCCGCCGGGCCCGGCGCCGCGAGCGCTGCCGCCGCTGCCGTCGTTCTGGGCCTGGGTCGGCCTGGCCACGTTCATCGCGGTGGTTTGCCTGATGCTGGCGCTGGGCACCTGGCGCGACAGCCTGAGCCAGGCGCTGATCCCCTCGTCGGAACTCAACCGCGAAATCGAAGCCGCGCAGCTGGCCCTGGCCCGCGGCGAGCTCAGCCGCGCCGACGGCCAGGGTGCGCGCGAACGTTTCCAGGCCGTGCTGGCCCGCGATCCCGACCATCCGGCCGCACGCAGCGGCCTGGTCGCCGTGCGCGAAGCGGCGCTGGTGCACGCACGCGCCGCGCTGGCCGTCGGCGATTTCGACGGCGCCCGCCAGCACCTGGCGCTGGCCCGGGCGATGGCCGCGCCGGCCGACGCCCTGGCCGGCATCGAAGCCGAACTGGCCAATCGCCAGTCTGCCGACGCCGACGTCACGTTGCGCCTGCAGGCGGCGCGCGCCGCCCAGGCCCAGGGCCGCATCGAACAGCAAGGCGACGGCGCCCTGGCGATCTACGAAGACGTGCTGCGCCTGCAGCCCGACAACGCCATCGCGCTCGAAGGCCGGCGCAGCCTGCTGGCGGGAATGCTGCGCGATGCCGAAAACGCGCTGGCCAACGGCGACCTGCGCACCGCCGGGGCCCTGGTCGACCGGGTGGTGAAGGCCGACCCCAGCCACCTGGGCCTGCCCGCCGTGCAGGCACGCCTGGGCGAGAGCCGCGCCGCCGGTGAAAACGCCCGCGAATCCGCGCTGCAGGCGGCACAGTCCGAGCTGCGCGCGGGTCGCCTCGAAGCGGCCGCGCTGGGCTTCCAGGCGCTGCTGGCCGAACGGCCCGACGACGTCCAGGCGCGCCAGGGCATGGACGATGCCGCGGCGATGCTGGCGGCACGCGCCGACCGCCTGGCCGCCGACTTTGATTTCGACGCGGCCGACGAAGCCCTCGGGCGGGCACGGCAATGGTCGCCCGGTTCGGCGGAGGTCGC
>CAZXTV010000430.1:0-1849 GCA_964643705.1 uncultured Arenimonas sp.
AGACCTCGGCGCCGGTGTCGATCGGATCCGGCGCGAGCTCGGGCGCGGGTTCGGGTGCGGCCGGCGCCAGCGGCGTCGGTGGGTCGGGCACCACCCGCACCGGCGTCGCTGGCTCTTCGGGCTCCTGCGGATCCGGACGCACCAGCGGCTGGCAGGCCACCAGCAGGGCCAGGGCGGCGACAAGGGTGAATCGGGTGGGTTTCATCCGGTGAATCCGTCCTTCCATTGGCGCAGCGCGGCGAACGCCGCCACGCGGTCGGCGGGCGCATGCCCGAGCCGCCGTGCAAGGCCGTCGCGCACACTGGGCTGGTCGACGCGCAGGAACGGGTTGCCGTCGCGCTCGATCGCCAGCGTGCTGGGCAGGCTGGGCTGGCCGGCGCGGCGCAGTTCCGCCACCCGCGCCAGCCAGGCTTCCCTCGCGGGATTATCGGGCTCGACGGCCCGGGCGAAGCGTCCGTTGGCCTCGGTGTACTCATGGCCGCAGCAGACCGCGGTGGCGCCGGGCAGGGCCGCGAGCCGCTCCAGCGAGGCCAGGAACTGACCGGGCTGGCCCTCGAACATGCGGCCGCAGCCGAGGCTGAAGAGGGTGTCGCCGCAGAACAGGTGGCCGGCCCCGTGGAAGGCGACATGGCTGCGCGTATGGCCCGGCACGGCCATCACGTCGAACGTGGCGCCCAGTGCCGGCACGGTCACGCGGTCGCCGTCGCCTACGCGCTGCACGTCGCCTGGGATGCGCTCGTCGGCGGGGCCATAGGCGGGAATCCCAAGCGCCGCCTGCAGTCGGGCCGCGCCGCCGATATGGTCGGCGTGATGATGGGTGAGCAGCAGCGCGACCGGACGGATGCCGCGGGCGATGGCCGCGTGCACCGGCGCGTCCTCGCCCGGGTCGACGACCAAGGCCGCGCCGTCCGGCCCGCACAGGAGCCAGATGTAGTTGTCCTGGAAGGCGGGCAGGGCGATGGCACGCAGCACGGGGTGACCTGGGGCGCGCTTATGACGCAGAATCACGACCATGCCCCCGGCTCCCGCCCGACGTCAACCCGACACGCCCACTGCTGCCTGGTTCGGACGCGAGGCCAGCCTTCGCATGCTGCACGAGGTCCAGCGCCAGGCCATCCCCGAGCTGACGCGGGTGTTTGGCCAGACCGGCCTGTACCTGCGGCCCACGGCGGCGCTGCCGCCGGCGCTGTCGGGAAACATGCTCGGCAACGTCGTCAGCGTCCATCGCGGCGCCAACGGCTTCCAGGGCGATCTGGCCTGCCGCGACAACCAGCTGCCGATCTGCACCGGCTGCGTTTCCCTGGTCTACGGTCTGTTCGTGCTCGAGACCTCGGTCTCGCCCGGGGCGCTGCTGGAGGAAATCGCTCGGGTGCTCAAGCCCGAGGGCGTTGCGATCGTGCTCACGCTCAATCCCTGGAGTCCCGCCCGGCTGCGCTGGGGCTTCCGCGGGCTGGCGCCACAGGATCCGGCCAGGGTGGTCGACGACCTGCGCGCGGTCGGCCTGGAGGTCCAGCGCCGCCGCTGCATCGGGCCGCTCTGGTCCAGCGCACCGGCGGTGGACCTCGCGGTCGGGGGCCGCGATCATCCCTGGGCGGGCCTGCGCATGGCCAGCCTGATCGTCGCCCGCCGCCGCGACCCGGCGCTGACGCCGCTGCGCGCCTCGCCCGCCCTGAAGTTCAACCCCGGCATGAGCGCCGGATGACCCGAAACAACGCATGGAAGCCAGAATGAAATCCGTAGAGATCCACACCGACGGCGCCTGCCTCGGAAACCCCGGCCCCGGTGGCTGGGGCGCCCTGCTGCGCCACGGCGGCACCGAGCGCGAGCTGGCCGGCGGCGAAGCCAACAC
>CAZXTV010000431.1:0-1841 GCA_964643705.1 uncultured Arenimonas sp.
ACTGCGACCACCAGGCGCGCATCTGCCACACCACGACGGTGGCCGGTGTCGCCAATACCTGGGGTTACGGCGCGATGACCAACAGCTACAACGACATGCGCAACAGCAAGGTCGCGCTGTACATCGGCTCCAACGCTGCCGAGGCGCATCCGGTCAGCCTGCTGCACATGCTCCATGCCAAGGAGACCGGCTGCAAGATGATCGTCGTCGACCCGCGCTTCACGCGCACGGCGGCCAAGGCCGACCAGTTCGTGCGGCTGCGCTCGGGCACCGACATCCCCTTCCTGTTCGGCGTCCTGTACCACGTCTTCAAGAACGGATGGGAGGACAAGAAGTACGTCGAGGACCGCGTCTACGGCATGGACCAGGTCAAGGCCGAGGTGATGGCCACCTGGACGCCCGACAAGGTGCAGGAGGTCTGCGGCGTCGACGAGGCCACCTGCTACAAGGTCGCCGAGACGATGGCCATGAACCGGCCGAGCACCATCGTGTGGTGCATGGGCCAGACCCAGCACACGATCGGCAACGCGATGGTGCGCGCCTCGTGCATCCTGCAGCTGGCGCTCGGCAACATCGGCGCCAGCGGCGGCGGCGCCAACATCTTCCGCGGGCACGACAACGTGCAGGGCGCGACCGACGTCGGCCCGAACCCCGACTCGCTGCCCGGCTACTACGGCCTGGCCGAGGGCTCGTTCAAGCATTACGCCAGCGT
Source organism: uncultured Arenimonas sp. (assembly GCA_964643705.1). Classification (GTDB taxonomy): domain Bacteria; phylum Pseudomonadota; class Gammaproteobacteria; order Xanthomonadales; family Xanthomonadaceae; genus Arenimonas. The sequence continues at coordinate 713 of CAZXTV010000431.1, forward strand.
CTGGGGCGTCGACTTCGACTGGATCAAGGGCCGCTACGCCGAGGGCATGCTGACCAAGCCCGGCATCACGGTCTCGCGCTGGATCGACGGCGTGACCGAGAACCCCGAGTTGGTCGACCAGAAGAGCAACATCCGCGGCATGTTCTTCTGGGGTCACGCGCCGAACTCGCAGTCGCGCGGCCTCGAGATGAAGCGGGCGATGGACAAGCTCGACCTGCTCGTCGTGGTGGATCCCTTCCCGTCGGCCACCGCGGCGATGGCGGCGATGCCCGGCAAGGCCGACGAGCAGAACCCGAACCGCGCCGTCTACCTGCTGCCGGCGTGCACGCAGTTCGAGACCAGCGGTTCCTGCACGGCGTCGAACCGTTCGATCCAGTGGCGCGAGGATTTCATCGCCAGCTGCGTCGAACGCTGCATTCCCCGGCAGGGCTACTGCGTCGAGCAAATCCCGGGCCGCCTTCCCAAGGGCTGCATCGCGAGCCACTACCGCACCCACGCCGGCGCGGAAGTCGATTTCGTGATCGAGCGACCCGACGGCTCCATCCTCGCCACGGAGCCAATCCCGACAGCCCCGGGCGAAAAAGCATCGCACCGCCACCCCGAACTTGACCACTTGGAGTGACCACATAGGATTCTCCCATGAAAACGCTCCAGATCTCCAAATTCAAAGCCCAGTGTCTCGGGCTTCTCAAGGAAGTCCATGACACCGGCGAATCCATCGCCGTCACCCTCCGCGGGGAAACGCTCGCCATTGTTTCCCCGCCCGGAGCCGCCGATCCCCAGCGGCGCGAATCCGTCGCCGAAACCCTCCAGCGTCTCCGCCCGCTCTTGTCCGGCGAGGATACCGATCTCGAGATTCCGCCCCGGGACACCATCCGGCCCTCCGCCCTCGACCTCTTCCCCGACGAGGATTGAACCATGAACCCTCTGATCGACACCAACATCGTCAGCGAGCTCATGCGCCGTGAACCCGACGCCAATGTCGTCGCCTGGGCCAGCGGCCAGTCCGGGTTTCTGGTCAGCGTCATCACCTTTGAAGAACTCGTTTTCGGTCTCACCCGGAGATCCCTTCCGCTCAAACGCCAATGGCTTGATGATTTCCTCTCGCGCCAATGTGAGATCCTCCCCC
>CAZXTV010000432.1:0-1836 GCA_964643705.1 uncultured Arenimonas sp.
GGCGCCGGCCAGGGCGATGGCGCCGTAGATGCCGCGCGATCCCGACGAAGCCGTGACCACGATGCAGCGTGCGTCGCTGTCGAAGACGTCGGGCAGCTGCACCATCACGCGGTGCGGCTGCTTGCGGCCGGGCAGGGTCACCAGCGCGTGGTATTCGCGGCCGCTGACCGGCGCCAGGGAACCGTAGAACTCGCCGTAGCCGCCGCCGGGCGCCAGGTCGGCAATGCCGCGCCAGTTGGTCCAGACCGCGCGACGGCGAAGTTCCGTCGGCGTTGGCGCGGCCGGGTCGGCGAAGGCAGGCGGCGCCGGATTGCGCAGCCCGGCGGCGCCGAGTCCCGCCGTCAGCAGGTCGTCGCCGTCGCGATAGGTGCGCAGCTCGATGCCGGCATCCAGGTCCATCGGCGACGGGCCGCCGCCGACGCTGGTGCAGGCGGACAGGGCCAGCGCGAGGCCGGCCAGGGGAAGGGAACGCAGCAGCCGAGGGGTCGTCATGGCCAGACCTTAGCAAGGGGGTCGTGGGCCGGCATCGTACCTTGGTACGACGCGCGGCTTCGGAGGCGCTGCTAGGGTGGGTCCAGGCTGAAACAGCAGGGAATTCCCATGGGCGAACGTTTCCTCGAGGGCCGCTCGGCCCTGGTCACCGGCTCCACGTCCGGCATCGGGCTGGCGATCGCCCAGGCCCTGGGGGGCGCCGGGGCACGCGTGGCGCTCAACGGCCTGGGCAGCCACGAACAGATCGAGGCTGCCGTGGCCTCGGTCTGCCAGGCGGGCGCGCCGGAGGCGACCTTCCTGGACGCCAACCTGGCTGACGCCACGGCCATCGAGGCCCTGATGCGGGCGCTCGCCGACTGGGGCCCGGCCGACATCGTCGTCAACTGCGCCGGCGTGCAGCACACCGCGCCGATCGGCGAAATGCCGGCGGCCACCTGGGACAAACTGATCGCGATCAACCTCAGCGCCGCGTTCCACACGATGCGCCTGGCCCTGCCGGGCATGGTCGGGCGCGGATTCGGTCGCGTGCTCAACATCGCCTCGGTGCACGGCCTGGTGGCATCGGTGAACAAGTCGCCGTATGTCGCCAGCAAGTTCGGCCTGGTCGGCCTGAGCAAGGTCGCCGCGCTGGAAGTCGCAGGCGCCGGCAGCCGCGACAGCGGCGGCGTCACCGTCAACTGCGTCTGCCCGGGCTGGGTGGAAACCCCGCTGATCGAACCGCAGATCGCCGCGCGCGCCGAAAGCAGCGGCGGCGACCGCGACGCCGGCATCCGCGCGTTGCTGGCCGAGAAGCAGCCCAGCGGCCGCATGTCGCTGCCGTCGGACATCGCCGCGACGGTGCTGTTCCTGTGCCGCCGCGAAGCGCACAACATCACGGGTACCGCGATTCCCGTCGACGGCGGCTGGACCTCGCAATAGCCGCTGGTTGTAGGAGCGCCTTCAGGCGCGAATCTTTCGGCTTTGCCTCTGGCAGAAAAGGTATTCGCGCCTGAAGGCGCTCCTACACAAGCACTGGCGATAGAATCCAAGCGTGACCCGCCTCCTGATCGCCGACGACCACCCGCTTTACCGCCTGGCGCTGACCCAGGCCGTACGCGGCGTGCTTCCCGAAGCAAACATCCAGGAAGCCGAGGATTTGCCGGGCGTGCAGGCCGCGCTCGCCGCCTTCCCCGACATCGACCTGGTGCTGCTGGACCTGCACATGCCCGGCAGCCACGGACTGGTCGGCCTGGCTTCGCTGCGGGCCGAATACCCTGGCGTGGCGGTGGCGATGATTTCCGCGCACGAAGACCCCGCGACCATCCGCCGGGCGCTGGCCTACGGCGCCGCCGGTTACCTGACCAA
>CAZXTV010000433.1:0-385 GCA_964643705.1 uncultured Arenimonas sp.
GTTATTGGGAGGCACGTAAGCCAGAGCAATCGTCAGGACGATCTTTCGCAAAACCCCAAAAATCGGGATAGGGGGAGACTTCACAGTCTCCCTCCTCCCACACCACCGGGCATACGGGTCCGTACCACGGCGGTTCGGCTGGTTATACTTTGGTTGGGGTTGGTGGGGAAAGCAGCGGAACACCCAGGTTGAACAGGTACGCTCGGGTGAGCGACATGCTCAACGCGGGGGAGAGACTGAGATGCCAGCCGCCTTTGCGGCTGCCGGCCGTCTGGGCGGCAAGGTCTTTGCCGATGCCCAGCTTTCGCAGCTCATTGAACCGGCGTTTGCCGGTCTTCCATTGCTTCCACGCGTAACTTCGTAAACGACGGTGAATCCAGCTGTC
>CAZXTV010000433.1:395-1833 GCA_964643705.1 uncultured Arenimonas sp.
CAGGTCCCGCAGCACCGATGGCGTTTCGCAGAGGCCGAAATAGCCCCGCCAACCAATCAGATAACTGCGGAGCTCGCTGACCACCCGCTGCAGGGACGAACCCCGGTTACGTTTGGTCAACTTGCGAACTTTGTCCTTGAACTTCTGTCGAGACTGCGGTGCAATGCTTCGCTTACGCTGTGTCGTGAACGTGAACCCCAGAAACTTTCGTTTCCAGGGCCGGTCCACGGCACTCTTTTGCTGGTTGACTTTCAGCCGCAGCTTCTGGTCCAACCAGTTCGTCAAGCTTTGCAACACCCGCTCGCCTGCACGTTGGCTTTTGACATACACGTTGCAGTCATCGGCGTAACGTACGAAGCGAAGACCGCGAGATTCAAGCTCACGATCCAGTTCATCCAGAAGCAGATTCGAAAGTAAAGGCGAAAGCGGTCCGCCTTGCGGAGTTCCCTCTGGGGTTCCGCTAAACAGCCCGTCCACCAGAACGCCCGAAGTCAGGAACGCACGGATCAGTTTCAACAGGCGTTTGTCTTCAACCCGACGAGCCACGCGGCTCATCAACACGTCGTGATTGACGCGGTCGAAGAACTTTTCCAGATCCATATCGACCACCCATGTGTAGCCTTCGACCAGATAACTCTGGGCCCGGGCCACGGCATCGTGAGCAGACCGAAACGGACGGAAGCCGAAACTGTTATCCGAAAACGTCTCGTCCCACAGTGGCGAAAGCACCAGAAGAATCGCCTGTTGGATCACACGATCCACCGCCGCCGGAATGCCAAGCTTGCGCACTCCGCCGTCGGGTTTGGGAATCTCCACGCGTTTCATCGGCTGTGGCCGATACGTTCCAGCCAGAAGCTCGCCGATGATCCGGCCTGAGTGACGCTCGAAATACTTTTCAAGCTCACTCACTTTCAGGCCGTCAACACCGGGGGCTCCGTCGTTGGCGATGACTCGCGCCATCGCACATTCAAGGTTCAGCGGGTCGACAATCGACTCCATCAACCTGTCACTACTTGTCGGGCTTTCAGTCATCCAGTCCGCCACGATCGGCACGGTCCCTTCGACGCGGGCCGTCGGAGATTCACTCCTACTCTCCCGCGCAAAGGCCAGCAGCTGTTGCTGTTCCGTTTTACCGGTACTGGTTTTCTGCCGTTTGCCGCTCATGAGTTCTCACGCTTACTGGCCACTCCATTTACCCGGTTTAACACCGGGGACCGTTCGGGCCTTCGCTGGGGCTACGGTTCGGTTTATCTGTTGCTCCCGCTTTCGCAAAGAGTGCCTCAAGACCCTCACCGGCCTGATCCAGTTACTATGCCCTCTGCTGACTTCTGACGTGCGGTCACGGTTTCTTGCGAAGCCGTCAGTTCGAGTCGTTGCAGCAAGGCAATTCCTCCCGAACACACGTCAGACCTCCCGAGGTAAGTTGATTTGCTTTCTC
>CAZXTV010000434.1:0-1816 GCA_964643705.1 uncultured Arenimonas sp.
TTGTTCGCCGACCACGCCTTCGCCCTGGACTTCCTGCACCTTGCCGTTGGCGTCGGTGATCACCCAGTGCCGGCTGATCAGGCGCGCGGGCACGTCACCGGCGTTTTCGATGCGGATGGTGTAGGCGAAGACGTAGCGGTCATCCTCGGGAATCGACTGGTCTTCGAGGAATCGGGTGGCGACGACGACCTGGATGGCGTGCTGGGGCGTGTCCATGCCGCCATTCTACGCAGGACGGCGCTCCGGGGGCAGCGCGGAGAGGTGATTGGCCAACAGCTTGAATTCAGCTACGGCCAGCTGTTCGGCGCGGGCATCGGGACGCAGGCCGGCCGCTTCGATGTCTTCCCCGCTGCAAACCAGCGACAGCGCGTTGCGAAGTGTCTTGCGGCGCTGGCCGAAGGCGTCGCGCACGACCCGCGCATACAGGGCGTGGTCGACGATGCCGATCTCGTCGGCCGGCAGCGGCACCAGCCGCACCACCGCCGAATCGACCTTCGGCGGCGGCCTGAACGCACCGGGCGGTACGTCGAACAGCGACGTGACCGTGCAATAGGCCTGCAGCATCACGCTCAGCCGTCCGTAGACCTTGCTTCCCGGCCCGCAGGCCATGCGGTCCACCACTTCCTTCTGCAGCATGAAGTGCATGTCGCGCACCGCCGCGGCGTGTTCGAGCGCGTGGAAGAGGATGGGCGAGGAAATGTTGTAGGGCAGGTTGCCGACCAGGCGGATCTGCCCCGCGCCGTGGCCATCGTCGGTCGCGAGTTTGCCGAAATCGACCTGCAGCACGTCCTTGTGGATCACCGTCAGGCGGCCCAGGCCTTCGCTGGCTTCCATCAGCGGGGTGATCAGGTCGCGGTCGAATTCGATCACCGTCAGCTCGCCTTGCCGGCGCAGCAGCGGGAAGGTGATGGCGCCCTGGCCGGGGCCGATTTCGACCAGCCGGTCGCCGGGCCTGGGGTCGACCGCCAGCACGATCAGTTCGATGTAGTGGCGGTCGGTGAGGAAATGCTGGCCCAGGTTCTTCTTCGGCGGCGCCTTGAACGGACTCCTGCGGGGATCCTCCGGGCGGCGAGCGTGGCGCACAGGTCGGCGGCGGCGAAGAGGCTGGAGGGGTCGGCGCGGCCGCTGCCGGCCAGTTCCAGCGCCGTGCCGTGGTCCACCGCCACCCGCGGGTAGGGCAGCCCCAGGGTGATGTTGACCGCCTGTTCGAAGCCGCCGTGCTTGAGCACCGGCAGGCCCTGGTCGTGGTACATGGCCATCACCGCGTCGAAGCCGGCCAGCTTGCCCGGCAGGAAGGCGGTGTCGGCCGGCAGCGGCCCCACCAGGTCCAGGCCCTCGGCGCGCAGCGCCTGCAGGCAGGGGATGATTACGTCGAGTTCTTCGTGGCCCAGGTGGCCGTCTTCGCCGGCATGGGGGTTCAGGCCCAGCACGGCGATGCGCGGCGCGGCGATGCCGAAGTCGCGGCGAAGCGCGGCGTCGGTGATGCGCAGGCAGCGCGCCAGCGACTCGCCGGTGATCGCGTCGGGCACCGCGCGCAGCGGCAGGTGGGTGGTGGCCAGCGCGACCCGCAGCCCGGGCCGGGCCAGCATCATCACCACGTCCGCGCCGGCCTGGCGGGCCAGCAGTTCGGTGGTGCCGGTGTAGGCGATTCCACCCTGGTTGATGCTGGCCTTGTGCACCGGTCCGGTGACCAGGCCCTGGCAGTGGCCGGCCAGGCAGGCCGCCGCGCCCTGTTCGAGCGAAGCGATCACGGCCGCTGCGTTGGCGGGGTCGGGCTGTCCGAAACGTACGGGTCGCGGCTGCGGCACCGGCTGCA
>CAZXTV010000435.1:0-1815 GCA_964643705.1 uncultured Arenimonas sp.
AGCTGGTCGATTGCGAGATTGACGGGATCGCGAGCGGCTATGCCACCAAGGGTCACCGTTTCCATTGTCCTGGCGAGATTACCATTGGCGGTGTGGACGACTATCAGGAGAAACTGCGCGCCTGCCATGTGATCGTCGACCATGAGGAACGCGCCGCGCTGATCCGCGAGGGTGCGGCAAAACTCGCGGCGGATGCAGGGATGGTGCTGGTCAAGGATGAGGGGCTGGTGATCGAGAACGCGGGGCTCACCGAATGGCCGGTGCCGCTGCTTGGGCGTTTCGATGAGGCTTTCCTCGATGTCCCGCCTGAAGTGATCCAGCTCACCGCGCGGGTGAACCAGAAGTATTTCGTGTGTCGCAAGCCTTCTCCCCTTCAGGGGAGAGGGTTGGGAGAGGGGGCGGTTTTGGCCAACGCCTTTATCTGCACCGCCAATATTGATGCGGAAGACCCGGCAGTAGTGGTTGACGGCAACCGCAAGGTGCTCGCCGCGCGGCTTTCCGATGCGCGCTTCTTCTGGGAGCAGGATCAAAAGACGCCGCTCGCTGAACATGCGAAGAAGCTGGAACGGATCACTTTCCACGAGAAGCTGGGCACGGTCGCCGACAAGGTCGAGCGCGTGGCCAAGCTGGCCCGCTGGCTGGTGGAGGAAGGCATCGTCAAGGGCGCGGACCCGGACATGACCGAGCAGGCTGCGCGACTGTGCAAGGCCGACCTTGTTACCGAAATGGTCGGTGAATTCCCCGAATTGCAGGGCCTGATGGGCGGATATTACGCCCGCGCAGAAGGGCTGTCCGATGAGGTGGCTGACGCGATCCGCGATCACTACAAGCCGGTCGGCCAGGGCGACGAAGTCCCCACCGCGCCGGTGACGGTGGCAGTGAGCCTGGCGGACAAGTTGGATACGCTTTTCTGTTTCTTTGCCATCGATGAAAAACCAACTGGTTCGAAGGACCCCTTTGCATTGCGTCGCTCGGCGCTTGGTGTTGTCTCATTGTTGGTCTCGAACAACATTCGACTGCCAATCGACCGTCTGAATTTTGTCCAGCTTTCACATTTTGTTTGGTCGTCATTCGACAGGTATCAAAGAGATGCAATTCACGAACGGATTCAAAAGAACAATTCAAACGACCTAAATGCCATCGCGGCGTTGGCGACGAGGTTTGAGCCATCTTGGTATGGGACAGTGGCAACTGATCTCACGACTCTGGAGAACATGGTCGGTGAAGCTGTTGTGGTTATGACCGACGATATCGACAAGAAAAGAGGTATTGAGCTGGATTTGCTGTTGGAGAGCGCATTCACCAATGGCTACGACGTCCTCGACTTCTTCGCCGACCGTCTCAAGGTCCAGCAGCGTGAGGCCGGCGTCCGCCACGATCTGATCGACGCTGTGTTCGCGCTTGGCGGCGAGGATGATCTCGTCCGCCTGCTCGCCCGCGTCCACGCCCTCCAGGCTTTCATGGAAACCGAGGACGGCGCCAACCTCCTCGCCGGATACAAGCGCGCGGCGAATATCCTGAAAAAGGAAGACTGGCACGGGTCGCGCGGCGAGATCAGATCAACCGGCGACGAAGACCCGCTCGAAAACGTAGACGATCCGCAGATGCGCGAAATCTACGCGGAACAGCTATCCCCGCTTTCCTACACGCTGGAAGATGCGGAAAAGGCGCTGATCGATGCGCTTGACGCTGCCGAGCCCAAAGCCGTGGCCGCGATCGAAGCCGAGGATTTCGCTGCCGCCATGTCGGCCCTGGCCAGTTTGCGCGCGCCGATCGACCGGTTCTTTGAAGAGGTGATTGTGAACGCAGAAGAAA
>CAZXTV010000436.1:0-1813 GCA_964643705.1 uncultured Arenimonas sp.
CACCCGACCCGTTCGGAACAGCTGCGCAGCTTCCTCGACCTCGAATAAGCCGCACTTCCCTGTGTGGGAGGGGCTTCAGTCCCGATGCTCCCGGAACGGCCGCGCAAGCGGCCGTTTTGCATTTCTCCGTCCCGAGACATGGACGATTCACCTCCCGGCGGTTAGGGTTGGTGCTGGAGCACACCTTTTCGTAACCGCACGAGCAAGGAGGTCGCCAATGGCAGCAACCCTCGCACCCGCAGGTGCCTGGTCCCTCCATCCCTTCCATGGGGTAATGCTGGCGGGCGCCATCCCGCTTTTCCTCGGCGCCCTGCTCTGCGACATCGCCTACTGGCAGAGCTACCAGGTGCAATGGACCAACTTCTCATCCTGGCTGATCGCCGGCGGCCTGGTGTTTGCCGCCATCGCCTTGGTCTTCGCGCTGGTCGATAGCCTCAGAACCCGGCGTCATGGCAAGCGGGGCTGGGCGTATCCGGTTCTGCTGCTGGTGACGTGGCTGCTGGGCTTCTGGAACGCGCTGGTGCATGCGGGCGATGCCTGGGCCAGCATGCCGGGCGGCCTGGTGCTTTCGGTTATCGTTTTCGTGCTGATCTGCGTGACCACGTTCGTCGCGTTTTCGCAGGCTCGTATCGGAGGTGCACCATGAAGCCCTTCCGCCTGACGCTGGCAATCGCCGCGACCTGCGCCCTGGCCGCCTGTGGTGGCAACGGATCCGAGTCGCAGCCCATCGGGGCCGACCCGCAGCTCCCGGGCCCACAAACCTCCCTGTTGCCGGACATGACCATTGCCGACCCGGCACCCTGGGGAGACCAGCGGCCAAGCGTTCCCGACGGCTACCGGATCGATGCGATCGCCACGGACCTGAAGATTCCCCGGCAAACGCTGCTGTTGCCCAATGGCGACATCCTGGTCGCGGAAGGTCGCGGTGGCGGCGCGCCGGCGCTGCGACCCAAGGACGTCATCGCCGGCCACATCAAGGGCCTGGGCACCAGCGGGGTCGAAAGCGGCGATCGCCTGACGTTGCTTCGCGACGGCGACGGCGACGGCAGGTACGAGTTGCAGACCGTTTTCGCCGAAAACCTCAACGCTCCCTACGGCCTGGCGCTGATCGACGGCAGGCTCTTCGTGGCCAACCAGGATGCGGTGGTGCACTTCGACTACACCGAGGGCCAGACCCGCGCCACCGGTGCGCCGGTCACGCTGGCCAAACTGCCTTCGGCGATCAACCACCATTGGACCAAGGCAATGACGGCGGGTCCGGAGGGCAGGTTCCTGTATGTCGGGATCGGTTCGAACAGCAACATCGCCGAACGCGGCATGGCGGTGGAAGAAGACCGGGCGCTCATCTGGCAGATCGACGTCCGGACCGGCATGCACAAGCCCTATGCCACCGGCCTGCGCAATCCCACCGCGCTCACCATCCATCCTGAAACCGGCCAGCTGTGGGCCGTGGTCAACGAGCGCGACGAATTCGGCCCGGACCTGGTTCCGGACTACCTGACCTCCGTGCGGGAGGGGGCCTTCTACGGCTGGCCCTACAGCTACTGGGGCAACAACGTCGATCCGCGGGTGAAGCCCGCCGACCCGCAGAAGGTCGCTTCGGCGGTCGAGCCTGACTACAGCCTCGGTGCCCACGTGGCCGCGCTGGGCGTGGACTTCTCCGATGGCGCGATGGGTCCCGCGTTCGCCGACGGCGCCTTCGTCGGCGAGCACGGCAGCTGGAACCGCGAGCAACCGGTGGGCTACAAAGTCGTCTTCGTGCCCTTCCGAAACGGACGTCCATCCGGGGAGCCGGTGGACTTCGTTACCGGTT
>CAZXTV010000437.1:0-1809 GCA_964643705.1 uncultured Arenimonas sp.
CGCCCTTGCCGATGGCAATGGAAATGGTCTTGCAGGCGCGCGCCACCACCTCGATCAGCAGGCGCAGGTCGGCGTTGATGCGGCCGGCGTGCTGTTCCTCGATGAGGTAGCGGGTCAGGGAAATGGGCTTCATGGTTCTCCAGCGGGGCGGCGGCGGACCCGGGCATTGTCCGGGACCACGCCGGGCTTGCAAGCGCGGGGCCGCTTGCCGTGACGATTTACCGGCACAATTGGGCATGACCCCGATCACCGCCGACGCCCTGCCCCTGCTGCCGCTGGCCACCGCCCTGGGCGTGGGCCTGCTTGTGGGCGCCGTGCGCGAGCGCCGGCATCCCGACCGGGTGACGTCGGCCGGATTGCGCACCCACGCCCTGGCGGCCCTGTCCGGGGCCGTGGCGCTGTGGCTGGGCCTGGCCGTGTTCGTGGTGGTGGTGGCGATGTCGGGCCTTTTCGCGGCGATGAGCTACCGGCTCAGCCGCGCCGAGGACCCCGGCCTGACCGGCGAAATCACCCTGGTGCTGACCACCCTGCTGGGCGGCCTGGCCCTGGGCCTGCCGGCGCTGGCCGGCGGCCTGGGCGTGGTGGTGGCGGCCCTGGTTTACCTGAAGGCGCCGCTGCACCAGCTGGCACGCGAACGCGTCAGCGAAGCCGAAGTGCGCGACGGCCTGGTGTTGCTGGCTTCGGCCCTGGTGGTGCTGCCGCTGGTGCCCGACCGCAGCATCGGACCCTTCGACGTCTTCAACCCGGCGATGTTGTGGAAGCTGGTGGTGCTGGTGATGGCGATCAGCGCCCTGGGCCATGTTGCGCTGCGCCTCATCGGCAACCGCTGGGGGCTGGCGGTGGCGGGCTTTTTCGCCGGCTACGTGTCGTCCACGGCGGCCGTGGCCGGCTTTGGCCAGCGGGTGCGGGATACGCCGGCCCTGCTGTCGCCGGCGGTGGGCGCGGCGATGCTGGCCAACCTGGCTTCGCTGAGCCTGTTCGTGCCGATCCTGCTGGCGGTGTCGCCGGCCCTGCTGCCGCAGGTGGGCTGGGAGCTGGCCGCGGGCGGGTCGGTGCTGCTGGTGGGCGGTTTGCTGGGCATGCGCGCGGGCGGCGAGGGCCAGCCGCCGCCGACCGCGCAGTCGCGCATGTTCCGGTTCCGGCACGCGCTGCTGTTCGCGGTCATCATCACCGCGGTGCTGTTCGCCTCGGCGGCGCTCAATGCCTGGCTGGGTCCGCGCGGGGCGATGGCGGGCGCCACCCTGGCGGCGCTGGCGGAAGTGCATGCCGCGGCCGCCACGGTGGCCAAACTCTCGGCCAGCGGCGCCTTCGACGTCGAACAGGCGCGCTGGGCGATCGTGCTGCTGCTGGCGGCCAGCTCGGTGGCCAAGGCCGTGGTCGCCTTCGCCAGCGGCGGTCCGGCCTACGGCCTGCGGGTCGCCGTCGGCCTGGCCACCATGGTCGTCGCCGTGGCCGCCGTCGCCTGGTTTGTTTGATCCGGGGTGATCAGATGATGCGCAGGGTGATGGCCTTGAGCACGGCGCGGGTGCGGTCGCGGGTGCCCAGCTTGTCGAGGATTTCCGAGACGTAGTTTTTCACCGTGCCTTCGGACAGGAACACGGCCTTGGCGATTTCCCGGTTCGAATAACCACCGGCGATCAGGCGCAGGATCGCCACCTCGCGTTCGCTGAAGGTGTCGGTCGGCGCCGACTGGTCGCGGTAGGCGTAACGCGCCCGCACCGGGTCGGTCGACACCGGCGCCAGCAGCGTCTCGCCGCCGGCGACGCGGGTGATCGCGTCATACAGGTCTTCCGGCGACGCATCCTTGAG
>CAZXTV010000438.1:0-1804 GCA_964643705.1 uncultured Arenimonas sp.
CTGGGAGCGTTATGCCTGGATCAAGGCCCGGCCCGTGGCCGGCGACCTGGCCGCCGGCCAGCGCCTGCTCGATACGCTGCGGCCCTTCGTCTACCGGCGTTACCTCGACTACAGCGCGCTCGACGGCCTGCGCGAGATGAAGGCGCTGATCAGCGCCGAAGTGCAGCGCCGCGAACTGGCCGAGGACCTCAAGCTCGGCCCCGGCGGCATCCGCGAAGTCGAGTTCCTGGTGCAGGCGCTGCAGCTGATCCGCGCCGGCCGCGAACCGGGGCTGCGCGGCCGTTCCTTGTTGCCGGCGCTGGCGGCACTGGCCGAAGCGGGCCACGTCAAACCCGCCACCGCCGACCGCCTGGCCGCCGCCTACCGTTACCTGCGCCGGCTGGAGAACCGCGTGCAGATGCTGGCCGACCAGCAGGTGCATGCCTTGCCGGACGACCCGCTGCAGCGCCACCGCATCGCCCGCGGCCTGGGCCACCCGGGCGAAGGCGAACTGCTGGCCGAACTCGACGGCCACCGCGCCGTGGTCGCCGAGGAATTTTCCGGCCTGCTTGAAGCCCGTCGCCGCCGCAAGGCGCCGGTCAGTTCGCTGGTGCAGTACTGGCGCGCGCTGCCCGACGGCGGCGATCCGGCGGTGCTGGCCGACGCCGGGTTCGAAAACGCCGAAATCCAGGACGCCCACCTGCGCGACTTCGCGCGCACGCCCGCCGTGCGCTCCCTGTCCACGCGCGGTCGCCAGCGCCTGGACAACGTGCTGCCGGAACTGCTGGCCGCCGCCGCGCGCTCGCAGGCGCCCGACGCCGCCCTGCCGCGGGGCCTGGCCCTGCTGCAGGCCGTCACCCGCCGTACCAGCTACCTGGCGCTGCTCGACGAACAGCCGGCCGCGCTGGCGCGCCTGGTCGACGTGACCGCGCGCAGCGCGCTGCTGTCCGAACGCCTGGCCGCGCACCCGCTGCTGCTCGACGAACTGCTCGACACCCGCGCCGCCGGCCCGGTGCCCGACGACGGCGAAATCGCCGAGCTCGTGGCCGACGCCGCATCGCGCCTGCCGCCCGGCGACATCGAGGCGGGACTGAACGCGCTCAATGAAATGCGCCAGGCCATCGGTTTCCGCGTGGCGCTGGCGACCATGGGCCTGCGCCTGCCGCCGGTGCAGTCGGCCTCGCGCCTGGCCACCCTGGCCGAATCGCTGCTGGCGGTGCTGCTGCGACTGGCCGAAGACGACCTGGCGCGCCAACATGGCCGCGTGCCCGGCGCCAGCCTGGCGGTGCTGGGTTACGGCAGCCTGGGCGGGCGCGAACTGGGCTTTGGCTCCGACCTCGACCTGGTGTTCCTGCATGACGCGCCGCCCGACGCCAGTTCCGACGGCATCCGCCCGCTCGACGCCAACCGCTATTTCGGCCGCCTCGCCCAGCGCCTGGTCAGCCTGCTGGGCACGGTCACCGGCGCCGGCAAACTCTACGAAGTGGACGTGCGCCTGCGGCCCGACGGTGCCCAGGGCATGCTGGTTTCAAGCCTGGAGAGCTTCGCCGATTACCAGCGCCAGCGCGCCTGGACCTGGGAACGGCAGGCGCTGGTGCGCGCGCGGCCCATCGCCGGCGCCCCGGCGGTGCTCGGCGCCTTCGACCGCATCCGCCGCGAAACCCTGCGCGCACCGCGCGACCCGGACGCCCTGCGCGAAGACGTCCTGAAGATGCGCCGGCGCATGCGCACCGAACTCGACCGCGGCAATGCCGCGCGCTTCGACCTCAAGCAGGGCGAGGGCGGCCTGGTCGACCTGGAATTCCTGCTGCAGGCGCTGGTGCTG
>CAZXTV010000439.1:0-1803 GCA_964643705.1 uncultured Arenimonas sp.
TCATCGCGAACTCGTAGGCCGGGCCGAAGCAGCTGGCGCCGGCGGCCGCGCCGACCACCACCGGGCCCGGGTTGGCCAGGAAGGCCTGGTAGGCGGCCCAGGCCTCGGTGGCGTGGCCGGTGGTGCAGATCGAATGGGTATGGCCGTCGGGGCCTAGGCCCGGCACTTCGTCGAAGGCCAGCCGGGGTCCGGTCGCGATGACCAGGTAGTCGTAGTCGAGCCGGGCGCCGTCGCGCAGCAGCAGATGGTTTTCTTCCGGCACCACGCGCTCGGCGCCGGCGCCGTTGAAGGCGATGTCGTGCTTGGCCAGGTGCGGCGCGACGTCGATCTGGACGTCCTTGGGTGCGCGCCAGCCCACGGCCACCCAGGGATTGGACGGGGTGAACGAGAACAGCGGGCCCTCGCCGACCACGGTGATGCCGTGGCCCTTGCCCAGCAGCGCCCGCAGCTCGTAGGCGACGCTCATGCCGCCGATACCTGCACCCAGGACCACGATGTTCGCCACGGCAACCTCCTTCCGGCCGGCAGATGAACCGGCGATCTGTATATTATTGACATCTTAATTAGATTTCAAGCATAATGCGCCCATCGACCCTGAGAAGCCCTGACATGCGTCAAACCGTCCAACAACTCCTGGCCGAGGCCAGGTCGCGGATTCGCGAGATCAATGCCGACGAGCTGCGGGCCCTGCAGGCGCGCGGCGTGCCGATCGTGGATGTCCGGGAGCCGGCCGAGTTCGCCGCCGGCCACGTGCCGGGCGCCAGCAGCATCCCGCGCGGCGTGCTCGAGTTCGAGATCGACGGCCACCCGGCCGTGAACTGCGCCCGCGACCCGGCGCTGGCCCATCGCGACCAGCCGATCGTGCTGTATTGCCGGAGTGGCGGCCGCTCTGCGCTGGCCGCGGAAGCCCTGCAGCGCTTGGGCTTTTCCGAGCCCTTGTCCCTGGCCGGCGGCTATCTCGCCTGGACCGAAGGCGGCGGCGAGGTCGAGGGCGCATGAGCCCGGACCGCGCCGCGGCCGACGCCAGCCCAGCGCAACAAATGCAGGCCCAGGCCGCGGCGGCCTCGGACCTGCTCAAGGCCATGGCCAACCCGCAGCGGCTGCGGGTGCTGTGCCTGCTGATCGAGCGGGAAATGTCGGTGGGCGAGATCAACGCCCTGGTCGACCTGAGCCAGTCGGCGCTGTCGCAGCACCTGGCGGTGCTGCGCGACAAGAAACTGGTGAGCACCCGTCGCGAAGCCCAGACGGTTTACTACTCGGTCAGCGACGGCCTCGTGCACGACATCATCGAGACCCTGCACGCCGCGTTTTGCTCACCGGGTCGGTCCGACTAGCGCAGCCCGCCCCCGGGGGTTCAGACCGCCTTCGCTGCCGCGACCACCGCCTCGACGGTGATGCCGAAATGCGCGTAGAGCTGGTCGGCCGGCGCCGACGCACCAAAGCTGTCGATGCCCACCACCTTGCCGTCCAGCCCAACGTACTTGTGCCAGAAGCCGGTGACGCCGGCCTCGACCGCGACGCGCTTGCGGCACCACGACGGCAGCACCGCCACGCGCCACTCCAGCGGCTGGCGGTCGAACACGTCGGTGCTGGGCATCGACACCACGCGCGCCTTGATGCCGTCGGAAGCAAGCCGACGCATCGCCTCCATCGCCAGCTCGACCTCCGAGCCGGTGGCAACCAGCAATACGTCGAAGCGCGCTTCGCACGGATCCGACAGCACGTAGCCTCCGCTGGCGATGTCCGCGACCTGCTGCGAGGTGCGCGGCTGGTGGGCGAGGTTCTGGCGGCTGAACACCAGGC
>CAZXTV010000440.1:0-1802 GCA_964643705.1 uncultured Arenimonas sp.
GTCACTTCCGGAAGCCGTCGTCCTCCTGCCAGACGTGCCTGAGCTCGAAGGGCAGATTCGGCCGGAGGCCGTCGTTCATGCCGCGGGTCTCGGGGCACGATCCGTCGTCGGCCACCACCAGCTCGAAGTCGCTGCGGTCCTGGTGGGCGTAGCCCAGCAGGCAGCGGCGAAGCCACTCCGGGTTGTTGTAGGTGCTGATGATGACGGTGGCCTGGGGTGCAGCCATCGGACGGCATTCCTCGGTTTTTCGACGGCCTGGACAGGCTGCTAGACTGCCGGCGGCCCTCAAGTTTCCGCCATTAGACATGAACGAGCCCTCAGTCCGCATCTTCTGTGGCGCCGACCGCAGCGAGGTGCTGCCGTTCGAGGTGCTGGCCTGGTCCATCCGCCGGCATGCCTCCCTGCCGGTGGACATCCGCAGCATCCACAACGGCCAGGCGCCCCTGCCCGCGGACCCGCGGCACTCGCCCTACACCGAGTTCAGCTTCGCGCGCTTCGCCATCCCCGCGCTGTGCGGTTACGCCGGCCGGGCCATCTACATGGACTCGGACATGCTGGTGTTCCGGGACATCGCCGAACTCTGGAACACGCCGCTCGACGGCGCCCGCATCGCCATCGAGATCGGATCCCGCGACCAGGCCGACCGCGGCAAGCACGCGGCCGTGATGCTGCTCGACTGCGCCCGGCTGCCGTGGCGGGTGGACGACATCGTCAACGCCCTGGGCCAGGCGTACGACTACAACGCGCTGATGGCGATCGACCCCCTGCTCGAACCCGGCGACATGCGCGAGCTGATCCCGGCCGGCTGGAACGACCTCGACCACTACGACCCCGCGCGCACCCGCAACCTGCACTTCACCGAAATCCGCACCCAGCCCTGGGTCGTGCCCGGCCATCCCCACGGCGGGCTCTGGGTGCACGCGCTCAGGCAGATGCTCGACGAAGGCGCCATCGATGCGTCCCTGGTGCGCGATGAAGTGGCGCAGGGCCACGTCCGCCCGTCGCTGCTGGTCGAGCTTGGGCTGGAGGACGGCCCGCGCGGCCAGCCCGAGGCGCTGCGGCAGTTCGACCAGGCCCGCGGCTACGTGCCGCACCAGCGGCTGCTGGCCCGCTTCGCCGCCCGCAAGCGCGCGGTGCGGCGCGTCCGCTGCGACGAAGCCTGCGCACGCCGGCCCTGGCTGGCGCCGGTCTACCGCCTGGCGCTGTGGCTGCGCGAACGCCGCGACGCCGGGCGCTGAACCCGGGTCGCGACCGTCCGGGGCGGCCTGGCCGACAAGCGGACCCGCGCGCGTTACGCTGGTAACCGGACCTGCAGCCTTGTGGGTCCTCCAGGGGGCGCCATGGGAAACCGCGTGACGATGGGCGGCGTGAGCCGGCGCCAGCTCCTGCGCATGATCGGCCTCACGGCCGGCAGCGCGGCCATGTACCAGGCGATGAGCAGCCTGGGCTTCGCCGCCGAATCCTCCTTCACCGGCACGCCGCAGCTGGGCCCGGCACCACCTGGTGCCACGGTGCTGGTGCTGGGCGCCGGCATCGCCGGCCTGGTCACCGCCTACGAACTGCGCAAGGCCGGCTACCGCGTGCAGGTCCTGGAGTACAGCGACAAACCCGGCGGGCGCTGCTTCACCCTGCGCGGCGGCGACACCTATACCGAGCTCGGCGGCGAGAGCCAGCGCTGCGAGTTCGAGGACGGCCTGTTCTTCAATCCCGGCCCCTGGCGGCTGCCGCACCACCACCACGGCATCCTGCGCTACTGCAAGCTGCTCGGCGTGCCCCTGGAAAACTTCGTGCAGGTGAACTAC
>CAZXTV010000441.1:0-1780 GCA_964643705.1 uncultured Arenimonas sp.
ATTCGCCCTACGAACCGCCGGAGAATCCGGAAATCCACCTCGCCGGCGGCGATGAGTCGGCCGAAGCGATGGCAAAGCGCGTGATCGACCGCCTGCTCGACTGACCTGCCGGGCCGTTGTGGGAGGGACTTCAGTCCCGAAAGGCATCGGGACTGAAGTCCCTCCCACCGGTGTATCCGGGCAGGGCGCGGTGCACCGGCCGTCGCGGCACCGACGAGACGTCGTAGCTGACGAAGGCCAGCAGGAACTGCAGGCCGCTGATCACCGCGACCGTGGCGACCATGATCGTGCCGACCGGCGTGGCCACGCCCTCGCGGGCCGACGCCCACCAGTGCAGGCCTCCGAAGATACCGCCGAACCCCAGCAGGCCCAGGGCCGCCAGCAGTTCGATCGATCCGACCGACATGTCACGGAAGAAATAGTTGTAGAAGATCCGCCGCAGGGCGTTGCCCGCGTGCCGCAGGGGGAATTCGAACAGCGCCCGGCCGGCATTGAGATGGCTGGTTTCGCTGCCGTAGCTGGCGGCCATCGGCACGTCGACGACGCTGGCGCGATGCAGGTTCAGCTGGAACAGCAGGTCCGATTCGAAGAAATAACGCCGGCTTATCCGGTCCAGCGGCAGCCGGGCCGCCAGGTCGGCATGCAGGGCCGTGTAACCATTGGTGGGATCGAAGATGTCCCAATAACCCGTGCTGGCCTTGGCCAGGAAGCTCAGGCCCAGGTTGCCGATGCGCCGCGCCAGCGGCATGGCGCGAACCTGGCCCAGGTCCCAGAAACGGTTGCCCTTGGCGTAGTCGGCTTCGCCGGCAAGGATCGGGGCGACGAAGGCCGGCAGCAGGGCGGGATCCATCTGGCCGTCGCCGTCGATCTTGACGATGACCCGGGCACCGTCGGCGATGGCCTGCCGGTAGCCGGTGAGCGTGGCGCCGCCGACACCCTGGTTCAGCGCGTGCCGCAGCACCACGACGCGCGGGTCCCGGGTCCCGGCTTCGATATGGTCGCCGCTGCCTTCGGGGCAGGCGTCGTCCACGCAGTAGATGCGTTCGACCTCCGGTCCGATGCGCGCCAGCAGGGGCAGGACGTGGCGGACGACGCGGTAACAGGGAACCACGACGGCGATGCCGGTCACCCATCGCGGCGCGGCGGCCATGGTCAGCCCCCGAGCCTGCGGGCTAGCACCTGGGCGAAGCGTGCGGCGCTGCCTTCGCCGTAAGGCAGGAAGACCGAAGGTTCGGTGAGTTCGAGTTCAAGCAGCTGCGGGCCGGTGGACGAGGGCAGCAGGTCGACGCGGGCGTAGGCCAGCGTGTCGAAGGGCAGGCTGGCCAGCACCGCGGCCGCCAGCGCGTGTTCGGCGTCGGAGGGTTCGCGCGGCTGGATGTGTTCTTCCTTGAACAGCGCCCGGGTCGGGCCCTCGCCGCGGCGCAGCAGCGGCGCCTTGCGGATGGCGTGGCTGAAGCGGCCCTGGAAGAACAGCAGGGCCGTTTCGCCGTGTTCGTCCACGGCGTGCAGGTAAGGCTGGACCAGCACGTGCCGGCCGGCGTCGAGCAGGCGGCGGGCGTGGGCGATGGCCTTTTCGCGGTCGGCGCGCTGGTAGCGCTGGGCGTCGCGCGAGCCTGCGCCGACGGTGGGCTTGACCACGAATTCCTCGAGGTCGGGCAGGGTGGCGGGATCGTCGCCGGGCGCCAGGAAGTGGCTTTCGATCACCGGCAGGCCGCGCGCGGCCAGGTCGCCGAGGTAGCGCTTGTCGGTGTTCCAGCGCACCACGTCGGGGCCGTTCCAG
>CAZXTV010000442.1:0-1780 GCA_964643705.1 uncultured Arenimonas sp.
GGTCCAGCGCCTCGGCCAGCAGCGGGTACAGCGTGCCCAGCAGGATCATCGCCGCGGACGCGGTCAGCAGCAGGTTGTTGGCCAGCAGGAAGGTTTCACGCGAGGACGCCGCGAAGGGTTTGCCGGTTTCGAGCTTCGGCGCACGCAGCGCATAAAGCAGCAGCGAGCCGCCGATCACGATGACCAGGAAAGCCAGGATGAACATGCCGCGCTCGGGATCCGAAGCAAACGCATGCACGCTGGTCAGCACGCCCGAGCGCACCAGGAAGGTGCCCAGCAGCGACAGCGAAAACGCCGCGATCGCCAGCAGCAGGGTCCAGCCGCGGAAGCTGCCGCGTTTTTCGGTCACCGCCTGCGAATGCAGCAGCGCCGCGCCGACCAGCCAGGGCATGAAACTGGCGTTTTCGACCGGGTCCCAGAACCACCAGCCACCCCAGCCCAGTTCGTAATAGGCCCAGAAGCTGCCCAGGGCGATGCCCAGGGTCAGGAAGGCCCAGGCGACGTTGGTCCACGGCCGGCTCCAGCGCACCCACTGGGCGTCGACCTTGCCATCGATCAGCGCCGCCACCGCGAAGGCAAACGCCACCGCGAAGCCGACGTACCCCATGTACAGCAGGGGCGGGTGGAAGATCATGCCCGGATCCTGCAGCAGCGGGTTCATGTCGCGGCCTTCCACCGCGCCCGGCAGCAGGCGTTCGAAGGGGTTGGAGGTGAACAGGGTGAAGGCCAGGAAACCCAGCGCCACCATGCCCATCACCGCCAGCACGCGCGCCACCACCGCAGCCGGCAGCCGGCGCGAAAAACGCGCGACCAGCGCGGTCCAGAACACCAGGAAAAGCACCCACAGCAGCAACGACCCTTCGTGCGCGCTCCACACCGCGGTGTATTGGTAGATGCGCGGCAGCAGCGAGTTGGAGTTCTGGGCGACGTAGGCCACCGAGAAGTCGTGCACCAGGAAGGCCCAGGTCAGCAGGGCGTAGGACACCGCCACCGCCGCCAGCAGGGCATAGGACAGCGGGCGCGCCGTCGCCATCCAGGCCGCATGGCCGCGGTGGGCGCCCAGCAGCGGCACCAGCGACAGCGCCAGCGACAGCATCAGTGCCAGCGCAAGGCTGACCAATCCAATTTCGGGCAGCACTCAGTAGCCTCCCGGCGCGGCGTCGTCGGCCTTCTTGTCGTCGACCTTGTGTTTTTCGTGGGCCTTGCCCATCGCCTCGGCGACTTCGCGCGGCATGTATTGTTCGTCGTGCTTGGCCAGCACCTGGGTGGCCTGGAACTGGTCGCCGACCCGGCGGCCGGTGGCGATCACCGCCTGGTTCTCGCGGAACAGGTCGGGAAGGATGCCCTCGAAGTGCGCGGTCATCACGGCGTCGCCGTCGGTGACGCCGAAGCTGACCTTGAGCGTGCCTTCCTCGCGCTTGAGGCTGTCCTTGGCGACCATGCCGCCGAGCCGGAACACGGCCTGGTCGGCGGCTTCGCCGGCGTACACCTGGCTGGGCGTGTACAGGTAGGTGATGTTCTCGCGCAGGGCCAGGGTGACCAGGCCGGCGGCGACCGCCGAGGCGGCGACCAGGCCCAGGACCAGCCAGAGGCGGCGCTTGCGGGTGGGATGCATCATGGCGAAAGGTTTCCTTGGCGTGCGGCCTCGCGACGGGCACGTTGGGCGATGGCGCGGCGGGTGCGGCTGATGCGCCAGCGCGGCGCCGCGAAGTCCCAGGCCAGGTAGGCGGCGAAGACGGCGTAGGCGCCGACGACGTATTCGAGGTAGCTCATCGGCCCG
>CAZXTV010000443.1:0-1769 GCA_964643705.1 uncultured Arenimonas sp.
GATCCAGCCGATTCAGCGTCTGTCCGAGTTGCTCGAAACTGCTCGACGTCGAGCCCGTGCTGCCGCGCGCCGACTGGAGCTTGGCGAGGCCGCGGCTGAACGCCTCGGAGAGCACCGCGGATCGTTCCGTGCTGGCGGCAACGGCCTCGCCCCTGGCGGCATCGACCTGCCGGCTGGCATCCTGGACATCCTGCTCGCTCACCCGCATCGAGACCACGCGCGAGGCGTAGCCCTGGTTGCGCAGCAGGCTCACCGCGGTGCGCCCCGTCAGCGCGTTGGATGCGAACGTGTTTCCGCTGAGGTCGTTCTGCCAGCTGCTCATGAAAGCCGAGCTGCGGTTCGGCGCCAGGCGCATCTGGTCCATCGACACGTTTCCCATGGCCATGTTGCCGACCGCGGCGCCGCCGGTGGCGGCGGCCAAACTTCCCTGCAGGCCGTACAGGCCGCCGACCAGCGCGGTCCCGAAGTTCTCCATGCGCTTGAGCGCAGCCCAGGCGATGAAGGGGATGCTGATCGCCAGGTAGCCGACCACCGCCTCGCCCGAGATCGCCCGTGAGTAGATGGTCGACGCGGTCTCGAGCGACAGCGCCTTGGCGCCGGTCCCCAGATCGGCCGCGGCGGCCAGGTCGTAGGCGGCGTAGATCGACGCCATGTAGTTGAGGACGGCGTAGAGCGGTGGCCAGAGCTGGATCCAGATCAGGATCGCGGCGTAGCCCTTGAACGCGATCATGGTTTCGCGGCCGCTGGTCAGCAGGAGCAACAGCACCAGCAGCGGGAAGAGGGCATAGGTGACGGCCTCGATGACGTTGCGGAACACCGGCAGTGCCTGTTCGGCCACCTTGCCGTAGTTCAGCCAGGTGGCGTTCTGCTGCGCGACCGCCTGCGCCCGCCCGACCGCCAGCACCATCGATGCCGGGTCGTTGACCTTCTGGCCGATGATGCTGCTGGTGTCGTTGATCGCGTTGAGCACCGCGTTCTGGCGGATCAGGTCCGCCGCGGTCGCCGCGGCCGTAGCGATGTTGTTCTTCACATAGGCCTGCTGGATCTGACCGGCTATTGCCCCTGCCGCGGCCGCACTCGGCAACGTGGGGTTCAGCTGGAAGGCCAGCTTGCCCTGGATGCGGGTGATCTGTGCCGGCAACCGGCCGTTGAGATTCGTGTAGGCGTTCGGGCAGGTGTCCACCGTGACGGCGCCGCCTGCACCGGTGAGGGTCGTGAAGCGCGCCGGGTTCGGTGTCCCCATGAGCGTCCAGACATCGTCCGAGCCGGAGAACGTCCCGGGATCGACGGTGCCGTCGATCAGGTCGTACATCGTGCAGTTGTGGATGTAGTTGATCAGATCGGTGCGGAAGTTCGGATCCTGGAACACGACCCCGCCGGTGTCGCGGATCAGGCGGTTGCCGAACATCAGCCCGTTCTTCTCGTAGGTGAGTTCGCTGGGCAGGCCGCCGACACCCGGGATGACCTGGAAGGCCGTCTCGAACAGGCCCGTCAGCGTGTGGCCGATGGTGCTGGTGATGCTGCCCAGCATGGCCACGCCGAAGGGCACGTTGGCGACGACCTTGACTGCCGAGCCGCCGGTCTTGTCGACAATGCCCACCGTCACACGAGGCACGATCAGGACCGAGAAGACCAGCACCACCGTGGCGAGCCACTTCCATCCCTGCAGCTTCTCGGGCGCAAAGGCGTAGGCGATCAGCGCGGCGACGAAGCCGCAGAAGGCCACCGCCGCCACGGCGGCCATTTAGTCGCTGGAGGCATGGATGGCC
>CAZXTV010000444.1:0-1767 GCA_964643705.1 uncultured Arenimonas sp.
GCCCGCCGGCACGCCCGGCGGGCTTTTTCTTGGCCTGATCTCGGGCACCAGCGTGGATGGCATCGATGCCGCGCTGGTCGCGTTCGAGCCGGCCCCGCGCATCGTGTTCGCGCGCACCTATCCCTATCCGGACGACCTGCGCGTCGACGTGCTGCGCTGGTCGCAGGCGCAGGCGCAGGTCGCGCTCGACGACATCGGCCGGCTGGACACGCGCCTCGGGCGGATGTTCGCTGGGGTCGCGCGGCAGGCACTCGCCGACGCCGGGGTCGATGCGCAGGCCGTGCGCGCCATCGGCTCGCACGGCCAGACCCTGCGCCACGATCCCCGCGGTGCCGCGCCATTTTCACAGCAGCTCGGCGACGCCAGCGTAATCGCGGAAGCCACCGGCATCACCACGGTCGCCGACTTCCGCCGCCGCGACGTCGCCGCCGGCGGCCAGGGCGCCCCGCTGATGCCGGCCTTCCACGCCGCGGTGATGCATTCCCCCGGCCAGGCCCGCGCCGTCCTCAACCTGGGCGGCATCGCCAACCTGACCCTGCTGCCGCGCAGCGGCGTCGTGCGCGGCTTCGATACCGGCCCCGCGAACGGACTGATGGATGCGTGGTGTTTGCGCCATCGCGGCGAGGCCTTCGACCGGGACGGCGCCTTCGCGCGCGGGGGTCGCGTGGACGCCGCGCTGTTGGCGCGGCTGCTGGACGAACCCTGGTTCGCGCTGCCGCCACCCAAGAGCACCGGTCGGGACCAGTTCCAGCTGGCCTGGGTGGAGGCGCGCCTGGGCCCCGGGGCGCCGGCGCCGGCCGACGTGCAGGCCACGTTGTGCGAACTGAGCGCAGTCACCATCGCCACCGCGCTGCGCGCCGAACAGCCCGACTGCGCGCGCCTGCTGGTCTGCGGCGGCGGCGTCCACAATCCGCTGCTGCTGGCGCGCCTGGCAGCCCAGCTGCCCGGCGTGGCGGTCGAAAGCACGGCCGTGCTGGGGCTGGATCCGGACTTCATCGAAGCGGCGGGTTTCGCCTGGCTGGCCCGGGAAACGCTGGCCGGCAGGCCGGGCAACCTGCCCGCGGTGACCGGCGCGCGCGGACCGCGCGTGCTCGGCGCGATCCACCCCGCCTGATCAGCCGCCGGCTTCGCGCTTGCGGCGCTGTTCTTCCACCAGGTAGGCCGGCGCGTCGTCGGGCAGGCTGGTCATCGCCGACATCGCCTCTTCGAAGGCACGGGCCTCGTCATCGCTCCAGGCGCCGGTGAGGCGCGCGATATCGCCCGGCACCGGGGCCGGTTCAGGTTCGACGATGCCGAGCGCCTGCTTGATCAGCAAGAGGATGACGTCGTTGAGCGGCCAGCCCTTCTGGCGGGCCATCTCCTTGATGCGCTCGGCCACGCGTTCGTCAATGTCGCGTAACAGGAAGTCGGCCATGGCCTCGATCCTTGGGGGGATGACCAGCATACGGCCACCGGCCGGGACTGCAAGACCCGGCCAGGGCCGGCGGGGCGCGGCAAAGGCCGCGATTCAGCCCGATCCGCCCTTGTCGCCGCCGCGGTAGCCGGCGTCACCGAGCGATTGGTCGATCAGCCCGGCCCGCAGCATGAACAGGTACAGCAGCAAGCCGGGCAGCGCCACCAGCGTCGTGAGCAGGTAGAACTGCACGTAGCCCAGCGACTCGATCAGCGTGCCCGCAGTGGTGCCGGTGACGATGCGGCCGACCACGCTGGCTGCGGCGCTGAGCAGGGCGAACTGGGTCGCGGTGAAGGCCAGGTTGCACAGCGCCG
>CAZXTV010000445.1:0-1764 GCA_964643705.1 uncultured Arenimonas sp.
CACCTGGCGCAGGAATCGCCGGACGTGCGCGCCGAGGTTGCGCGCACCGCATCGGCGCTGTCCTGGCTGGTGCCGCTGGCGCGGCTGTTCGGTCGCCGTTCGCGCGACGTCGCCGAAGCCCTGACCAGCCTGGCGCGCGCCACCGGCTGACCCTACGCGGCGGTACAGACGCAATCGCACCTGCCTCGCTTATCATTCGCCGATTACGCAGACCGGACCGCCGATGAGCCAGACCATCGCTTTCGTGTTTCCCGGGCAGGGTTCCCAGTCACTGGGCATGCTGGCCGAACTCGCCGCCGCCCATCCCGAGGCGCGCGCCGCCTTCGACGAAGCCTCCGAAGGTGCCGGCGTGGACCTGTGGACGCTTTCGCAGCAGGGCCCCGAAGACCAGCTCAACCAGACCGAGTTCACCCAGCCGGCCCTGCTTGCGGCCGGCGTGGCGACCTGGCGTGCCTGGTGCGCGCGCGGCGGTGTCCGGCCGCAGCTGCTGGCCGGCCACAGCCTGGGTGAATACGCGGCGCTGGTTGCCGCGGGTTCGCTGACCCTCGCCGACGCCGCGCGCCTGGTTCGCGAACGCGGACGCCTGATGCAGCACTCGGTGCCGGCCGGCACGGGCGCGATGGCCGCGGTGCTGGGCAGCGAAGACGCGCTGGTCGCCGAAGTCTGCGAGTCCGTGTCGGGCGAGGACATCGTGGTGCCGGCGAACTACAATTCGCCGGGCCAGGTGGTCATCGGTGGCCACGCGGCCGCGGTCGACCGCGCGATCGCCGAACTGCAGGCACGCGGCGTGCGCAAACTGGTGAAGCTGGCGGTGTCGGTGCCTTCGCACACGCCGCTGATGCGCGAAGCCGCGAACCGCCTGTCCGAGGTCATGGCCGGCATGCACTGGCGCGAACCGCAGCTGCCGGTGGTGCAGAACGTCGACGGCGAGGTGCACGAAGGCGTGCAGGCCATCCGCGACGCGCTGGTCCGCCAGCTTTACCTGCCGGTGCGCTGGACCGAATGCATGCAGGCCCTGGCGGCCAGGGGCGCCACCCGGATCGCCGAATGCGGCCCCGGCAAGGTGCTCACCGGCCTGGCCAAGCGCATCGACAAGTCCCTCGACGCCCGCGCCCTGGGCACCCCCGCCGACTTCGATTCCGCCCTGGCGGACTGGAAAGAGTAGTTTTTGTACGCGGATCAGGGCGGATGCACGCGGATAGAAGCGGATAGGGCAAATCAAATTTAAAGTGCTTTATCGGCTCTTATCCGCGCCCATCCGCACTGATCCGCGTTCGAAACCGAAACTTGGAGTACGAAGATGTCTGAGCAACTGAAGGGTGAGATCGCGCTGGTGACCGGTGCGAGCCGGGGTATCGGTGCGGCGATCGCCGACGAGCTGGCGGCCATGGGCGCCACCGTCATCGGCA
The DNA here is from genome assembly GCA_964643705.1 of uncultured Arenimonas sp. Classification (GTDB taxonomy): domain Bacteria; phylum Pseudomonadota; class Gammaproteobacteria; order Xanthomonadales; family Xanthomonadaceae; genus Arenimonas. The sequence goes on from CAZXTV010000445.1 coordinate 1,410, forward strand.
CCGCGACCAGCGACGCCGGCGCCGCCGCGATCGGCGAGCGCCTGGCGGCGTCGGGCGGGGCGGGGCGCAGGCTCGACGTCTCGTCCAGTGCCGACGTCGAAGCCGTGCTCGACGAGATCGCCAAGGCCTTCGGCCCCATCTCGATCCTGGTCAACAATGCCGGCATCACCCGCGACAACCTGCTGATGCGCATGAAGGAAGAGGACTGGCAGGCCATCCTGGACACCAACCTCAGCTCGGTGTTCCGCACCAGCAAGGCCGTCATGCGCGGCATGATGAAGGCGCGCAAGGGCCGCATCATCAACATCGCCTCGGTCATCGGCCTCATCGGCAACGCCGGCCAGGCCAACTACGC
>CAZXTV010000446.1:0-1763 GCA_964643705.1 uncultured Arenimonas sp.
TCGTAGACCTCGCGCTCGCCGAAACCCTGGTCGCGGGCGCGGGCGCGCACCGCGTCGGCGGCTTCCTGCACGAGCAGCGGCTCGGAGCCCGCCACCAGGTAGACCGGGCGCAGCGGTTCGGCGGCCAGCTGGCGCGCGAACTGGGCCGGGCGCAGTTCCATCAGTCGGCGCGCAGCGCGGCGTCCAGGCGGCGCAGGATCGCGGCCACCATGTCCCGGCGCAGTTCTTCCTGCAGCAGGCGCTCTTCCGCCGGCGTGCCGATCGAACCCACGGCGTCGTAGGTGTATTCGCGGGTGAGTTCGATGGGCTGGCGCGGCACTTGCAGCGTGCCGTCGGCGCCGGTGAGCTGGAACTCCACGCGGTACATCACCTGGTACTCGCGCACGCTGGCGCCGCTTCCGAACGTCAGCGGGCGGGTGCGCAGGCTTTCGGTCACCACTTGCAGGGTGGCGGCCGGTTGCCCCTCCACCGCGGGCGTGGCGCCGGCGCGCTCGAGCGCGGTGGCCAGGTCCTGGCCCAGCGGGCTGTAGGGATCGACGGTGCTCACCGCCACCGGGCCCAGGCTCGAGGCCACGGCCAGCGAGGCGCGGGGCTTGAAGCCGCAGCCGGCGGCCAGCAAGGCCAGGCACAACACGATCAGCAGACGGGTCATCCGGTTACCCCACGACGATGTTGACGATCTTGCCGGGCACGACGATCACCTTGCGCACGGCCAGGCCTTCGATGAACTTTTGCACGTTCGGTTCGGCCAGGGCCAGGGCTTCGACAGTCTCCTTGCCGGCGTTGGCCGACACCTCGAGCGTGCCACGCAGCTTGCCATTGACCTGCACGGCCAGGGTGACGCTGTCGCGGACCAGGGCGGCGGGGTCGGCTTCCGGGAACGCCTGGTCTTCCAGCGTCGCTTCCGGATGGCCCAGTGCCTGCCAGAGCGCGTGCGAGGTATGCGGGGTGATCGGATTGAGCAGCAGCACCACGGCTTCGAAACATTCCTGGCGCAGCGCCCTGCCCTGCGCCGAGGCGTCGTCGAATTTCGCGATGGCGTTGAGCAGCTCCATCACCGCCGCGATGGCGGTGTTGAAGGTGTGGCGGCGGCCGTAGTCGTCGCCGACCTTCTGGATGGTTTCATGCAGCTGGCGGCGCAGCGTGCGCTGGGCCGAATCCATCGACGCGACGTCGAGCTTGCCGGCCGGGCCGGCCGCCACGTGCCTGTGCGCCTGGGTCCAGAGCCGGCGCAGGAAACGCGCCATGCCTTCGACGCCGGCTTCGTTCCATTCCAGGCTTTGTTCGGGCGGCGCGGCGAACATCGAGAACAGGCGCACGGTGTCGGCACCGTACTTGTCGACCATGGTCTGCGGGTCGACGCCGTTGTTCTTGGACTTGGACATCTTCTCGGTGCCGCCGATGAAAACCGGCTGGCCGTCGGCGCGCAGGACGGCGCCGGTGGCATGGCCCTTGGCGTCACGCACGACGTCGACGTCGGCCGGGTTGATCCAGTCCTTGGACCCGTCGGCGTTGTCGCGGTAGTAGGTGTCGGCGATCACCATGCCCTGGCAGAGCAGGTTGGTGGCCGGCTCGTCGCTCTTCACCAGCCCGGCGTCGCGCATGAGCTTGTGGAAGAAGCGGAAGTACAGCAGGTGCATGATCGCGTGTTCGATGCCGCCGATGTACTGGTCGACGGGCAGCCAGTAGTTGGCGCGCTCGTCCACCAGGTCCTTGGCGCCCGGCGAGGTGTAGCGCGCGTAGTACCAGCTCGACTCCATGAA
>CAZXTV010000447.1:0-1747 GCA_964643705.1 uncultured Arenimonas sp.
GGCTGGGGCTACTCGTCCGACCTGGCCCATGCGGCCTCCAAGTGTTCGGAGAGCGGCGCGAAGATCATCTCCATGAGCCTCGGTGGCGGCGGTGCCAACAGCACCGAGCAGAGCGCCTTCGACCAGTTCACCGCCAATGGCGGCCTGGTCATCGCCGCGGCGGGCAACGACGGCAACAGCGTGCGTTCCTACCCGGCCGGCTACAAGTCGGTGATGATGATCGGCGCCAACGACGCCAACAACCAGATCGCCAGCTTCTCGCAGTTCCCGTCGTGCACGGTCTCGACGGGTCGCGGCAAGAATGCGACCACCGAGACCCACGACGGCTACTGCGTGGAAGCGACCGCCGGCGGCGTGGACACGCTGTCCACCTATCCGGCCGGTGGCGCCACGCTTTCCGCGCTTGAAGCCGACGGCGCCGGTTTTGCCTCGTCCGCGATGGAAAACACGGGCTCCGCGTCCGGTGCCACCTTCTTCATGGGCACGGCCGAATCGACCGCCGCCGGCGCGGCCGGCAGGATCTGCGTGATCGATCGCGGCGTCATCTCCTTCCACGACAAGGTGAAGAACTGCCAGAACTCCGGCGGCATCGGCGCCATCATCATCAACAACGAAGCCGGCATGCTGTTCGGAACGCTCGGCACCACCAACACCACCTCGATCCCGGCGGTTGGCGCCGCGCTCGAAGACCGCAGCGCGCTGGTCGCTGCGTCCACCGCCTCGGTCAGCATCGGCGCCAGCGACTACGGCTACATGAGCGGCACCTCCATGGCCACGCCGGGCGTGTCCGGCGTCGCGGCGCTGGTGTGGTCGAACCATCCGACCTGCACCGGCACCCAGATCCGTGACGCCCTCAAGGCCACCGCCGAAGACGGCGGCGCGGCCGGCCCGGACTTCTACTTCGGCTACGGCATCGTCAAGGCCAAGGCGGCCAGCGACTACCTGACGGCGAGCGGCTGTGGTGGCGGCAGCGAGCCGCCGCCGCCGGCCGGCGCCCCGGAAAACCTCAGCGGTTCGGTAAGCAAGCGGGGCAAAAACTACAACTACAGCCTGTCCTGGAGTGGTGGTGGCGCGACGGTGGACATCTTCCGCAACGGCGGCAAGATCACCACGACCAGCAACTCCGGCGGCTTCAGCGAGAACCTGGGTGTCACCTCGGCCAGCTACCAGGTGTGCAATGCCGGCACCACCAGCTGCACGGCGACCGTCATCCTCACGTTCTGAGTCGTCACAGCAAGTCGTTCCACGGAAGGCCCGCGCAAGCGGGCCTTCTGCATTTCCGGCCATGACCAGAGGATCGGCCGTTGGCCGGGCGAATGCCGCCGGCTGAACGGTGGCATTGGCCGGGTGCGGCAGTGTTGGCTCTCGCACAGACCGGGAATGGCCGCGGAAGCAACCTGCGTCGGCGTGGCGCTCGTGGAAATCGATACGCCTGCATCCGCTACATCACTCGTTGGAGCCAGTCATGAACAAAGATCAGAAAGACGGTCGCGTCAAGGAAGTGAAGGGTACCGTCAAGGAAGTCACGGGCCGGGTCACGGGTGACAGCAAGCTCGAGATCAAAGGCAAGGCGGAGAACGCAGTGGGCAAGACCCAGTCTGCTTATGGCGATGCCAAGGCCGACGTCAAAAAAGCGCTGAAGAAGTAGTTCATCGACGCTGCATCGCGCGCGCAACAACGCCCGCAATGCGGCGTCCTGCTCCCAAACGACCGCTTTGGGGCACTATCGCGAGCCAGCGGGTGAACG
>CAZXTV010000448.1:0-923 GCA_964643705.1 uncultured Arenimonas sp.
TGCTGTTCGTTGAGCAGGTAGTTCAGGCCGCGGAAATAGGTGTTGGACAGGCGCGAAACCCGTGCACCGCCCCGGCGCTCACCACCGCGGCGACCGGCCAGCCAGCCCGCGCCCGCCGCCACGGGAAGCAGCAGGAACAACCAGGCGATTTCAGTCATGGCCTTCCGGGCCAGGCGCCGGCGCGGCGACCGGGGGCTTGTCGCGACGCAGGCGATGGCGCAGCGGCCAGATCACCGACGCGGTAAGCACGAAGCCGGCCAGCACGGCCCCGGCCAGCACGGCCAGCAGCAGGCTGGTGCCCAGGGACAGGGTCTGCACCTGCCACAGGCCCAGGTCGATGCTGACGGGTGCGCGGTTGAGCGCACCAAAAAGCACGCCAAACGCGACGAAAAGCAGGGCAAGCAGGGCTTTGAACAGTCGCATGCGCGGTTTTCCCGGTGCCAGTCGCCGGCAAGCTTAGCCGATCCCGGCCAGCGGGCTCAGCCTTCCGCGTGCGGAGTGGCGGCGACGGGTGCGTCCGGCGCATTGCGCGCGTTGACCCGGTCGCGAAGTTCCTTGCCCGGCTTGAAGTGCGGGACATACTTTCCGGGCAGGGCCACGGATTCGCCGGTCTTGGGGTTGCGGCCCAGGCGCGGCGGGCGGAAATGCAGGGAGAAGCTGCCGAAACCGCGGATCTCGATGCGTTCGCCCTGGGTCAGGGCACCGCTCATCATCTCGAGCAGGGTCTTGACGGCCAGGTCCACGTCGTCGGCCTTGAGATGCGCCTGGCGCCGTGACAGCACCTCGATCAATTCGGACTTGGTCATCTCCGGGCGATCCCTCGGTCTTCTTGGGGTGGCGGCGTGGGCCCGGAAAAACCCGGCCACCCGCCGGTGCGGCCAGGGGGCGTATGCCTCCAGCATTCTTTCGACAAATTTCGCCGG
>CAZXTV010000448.1:933-1737 GCA_964643705.1 uncultured Arenimonas sp.
GACGAACAGCGTCCCGTACCCCGCGGCCTCGGCCTGCACGCCGAGGTCGGTGATCCGCTCGACCGGATGCTCGGGCGTGAGCTCGATCCCGAACATCAGGCGTCCCCCTGTGCGGTGTACGACCAGCCACGCAGCGCCTGCCGCAGCACTTGTGGGGGGGGGGGCGTGGCCGGGTAAAACCGGGGCCACGCGCCGGTGCTGCAAGGGGGCTTATTCGCCCTTGTTGAGCTGTTCGCGCAGCAGCGCGCCAAGCTTGGTGGTGCCGGCGGAAGCGTCCGAAACCTTGTTGACCTCGGCCAGGGTGTCGGCCAGCTCGGCCTCGTCCTTGGCGCGGATCGACAGCTGCATGGTGCGGCCCTTGCGGTCCATGCCCATGAACTTGGCTTCGACGGCGTCACCCACCTTCAGGTAGGTGGTGGCGTCCTCGACGCGCTCCTTGGCGATGTCGTTGGCACGCAGGTAGCCTTCGACGCCGCCCTCGAGCTCGATCGTGGCGCCGCGGGCATCAACTTCCTTGACCACGCCGTTGACGATGGTGCCCTTCTGGGTACCGGCCATGTACTGGCCCACCGGATCCTGCTCGAGCTGCTTGACGCCCAGCGAGATGCGCTCGCGCTCGGGATCCACGGCCAGCACGACGGCTTCAAGGTTGTCGCCCTTCTTGAAGTTGCGCACGACGTCTTCGCCGGTGGTGTTCCAGGAGATGTCGGACAGGTGCACCAGGCCGTCGATACCGCCGTCCAGGCCGATGAAGATGCCGAAGTCGGTGATGGACTTGATGGCGCCGGAAACGCGGTCACCCTT
>CAZXTV010000449.1:0-1734 GCA_964643705.1 uncultured Arenimonas sp.
GCCTCACCCAGGCCGAGATGATCGACGCCACCAAGCGCCACCTGCCCGAGGACCTCTTCCCCGGCGGGGCGAAGGCGGGGTGGTGGGTCAAGTGCGTGCAGCTCGATCTGGAGGCCAAGGGTCTGGTCGCGCGCGATCGGAGCGCGAAGCCGCTGCGATGGACGCGGGGTTCGGTCGTACCGTGACGCCGCGGGGCGAAGCGGACATCGATTCGATGCGCCTCGCCGAGTACCTCGCGCTCGCGCTCGAGGCGAGCCGAGGCGCTGCCTGAGCCACGGGCGGGACCCGCAGCGCGCCCGACGTCGAGAGGGAGTTCACCAGATGCCGATCGTCACCATCAAGCTGGCTCGCCGCGATCCGCCGACGCCACCGGAGAAGAAGGCCGAGCTCATCGCGGGGGTCACCGCGGTGTTGGTCCAGACCTTGGGCAAGCGGCCGGTGGACGTCGTCGTCCTGATCGAGGAGCTCGACCCGGACGACTGGGGCCAAGGGGGCGAGACGGCGACCGAGCTCCGTCGGCGGCGCGCGGCCGCCGAGTGAGGTGGTCGTGGAATCGTTCGGCATCGTCGTGGCGATCGGCGTCGCCGCGCTGATCGCCTACGCCTCGTTCGGCGGCCCCCGGATCCCCGCGGACCTCAGACGGGCGATCGACGAGGTCGTGGCCTCGGAGGTGCCGGAGCTCGTCGAGGGCGAGGCCGGCTTCGCGTCGTCGGCGACCGTGCGGCTCTGGTACGAGGCCACCGAACACCTGCGGAGGGACGTATGCGCCATCTGAACGTCATCGAGTTCGTCACCCTCGACGGGGTCATCCAGGGCCCTGGCGGGCCCGACGAGGATCCGGGCGACTTCCCGCACGGCGGGTGGATCCGTCCCTACGCCGACCCCGTCCAGTCGGCGCTGATCCGGAGGCAGATGAGCCTGCCGTTCGACCTGCTGGTGGGGCGCCGGACCTTCGAGATCTGGGCGTCGTACTGGCCGCAGCACCCGGACGTCTGGCCGGAGGTGCAGACGGCGACGAAGTACGTCGCGTCCAACACGATGACCGCCCATGCCTGGGGGCCGTCCGTGTTCCTGGGCGGGGACGTCGCCGGCCAGGTCGCGCGGCTCAAGGAGCGGCCCGTCCACCTGGTGAGCTACGAGCGGGTCGGCGCGATCCCGACGACCCGTGGGTGAGAGCGTCCGCCGCGCGCTCGACGCGCTGCGCGACGACGAGGTCGCCGCGGCCTCGCGGCGCTTCTTCAAGACGGGGCCGGGCGAGTACGGCGAGGGCGACCGCTTCCTCGGCATCCGCGTCCCGCAGCTTCGCGCGCTCGCGCGGGCGCACCGCGCCCTGCCGCTCGAGGCGGTGCTCGAGCACCTCCGATCGCCCTGGCACGAGGAGCGGCTGCTCGCGGTCCTGATCCTGGTCGAGCAGCACCGCCGCGGATCCGTCGAGGCGCGCGAGCGCATCCACCGCGGGTACCTCGACCACGCCCGGTTCGTGAACGGCTGGGACCTGGTCGACGTGTCGGCGGAGCACCTGGTGGGGCCGCACGTGGATCCGGCCGAGCCGACGTTGCTCGAGCGCCTGCATATCGGCGCAGCGCCGTATCCGGCGATCGGCGGCTTTCTTCTGGGTCGTCTCGGTGTTGCCACTCGACTTCAGCGCCAAGGCATCGGCGAGGCATTGGTGATGCGCGCTGCCCAGATCGCCAAGCGCGAGGCGCGGATTGTCGGCGGAATGTTTCTGGCCGT
>CAZXTV010000450.1:0-1730 GCA_964643705.1 uncultured Arenimonas sp.
AAAGAATTTGAAGGGTTTGTAGAATTTTTTGAAAAACAAAAAGAATTAAATGGATAGCTTAATATCGTGTATTTTAGGGGTGCTTGGCAGTTTGTTTGTGTACATAATAATTTTCCATGAAATGGAAAAAAGGAAAAACAAAGGAAAATAATGGTAATATTAGAAGCAGCGTTAATAGTATTTGTGATGGGGTACGTTATATTTCAACAAATTAAAGAGGGTAACAATGGTAAACACTAAACATAAATTCAAGGGTAAGCAGGAATACATAGCTTTTCTAAAGTGGTACAAGGACAACAAAAAGGAATTGTACAATATGTATTATAGCGTTACTGACGAATTAGATGAAACAGAATTTATAAACTTGATAGTAAGTATTTGGCACGACATTCGTGTATCTGAATACGTACAAAAAAATTAACGACATGGACAAATTACAACGAATTTTTTCGGGAAATGAAAAGGAGGTTATAGGAGGCTTAGACGATGAAAATGAGGTAGGCTTCATTTATGTAGACATAGAAGAGGGCGAGTTTGAATTACAAGTAAGCTATGAGAAGTTAGCGGAGTGGTACGGTATAGAACCGTACACAACGGACGTATTTGAAAAGTCGGTAAATTACCATTCTTTAGATGGCCTGGACAAAGTAGGTGTAACGGAAGTGGGCATTAACGAACAGTTAGCCGAAGAATTGGATGGAAATACGGTAAAGGAGTTAATACTCGAAAAAGTGAACGATAGGGATTATTCCGATTTGAAATTGGTAAAGTAAACAAAACAATATGAGCGAATTAAGATTTATTTCAGAGGACTACGTTCCTAAAGGAGAGATAAAAGGCTTTCCATTAGAAGTGGTGGACAGGATGATTTTCGAGCAAGTTAAGCAGGGGAATTACCCCGATGTGAGGGTTTTTGAAAAATATAAAGGAGAAGATGTGATAGGCGGAGGTTTCACTTGGAATGATACGGAGGACGATTATTCATTTTGGTCAAGATTCCTTCATACTTTTAGCGGTAAGGATTTTTCCGAGTTCAACGATAAATACGAAGGTGCGCACATCACCCAAGAGGAGTATGATGAAGTAATGTCAGACAGGGTAATAGAAGGGCACAAAGACGAAAGGATGGAAGAAAAAGTGTGGGAATATCAAAAAGATAATCCCGAGCCCATAGAAACCAAAGCCTTACGATACAACAACGGTAAACTTAAAGCCCAACTACCCGACCCAAAATGCTTCATGGAAGAGGTTAAGATACATACTATGGGTTCGGAGAAATATGAAGCCTTTAATTGGAAAAAGGGGCAAAGTTTTTTAGAAGCGATAGGCAGTCTAAAGCGACATATAAACAAGTTTGAGCAGGGGATGAATTACGATGATGATTACCCTAAAGAAACGCTTGACAAGTACGGTTTGGGGCATCACTTAGCTAATATCAAATGGCAAGCGGACGCTTTGCTTTATCAGTTCTTTTGGGCGCGGGAAAATGATGATAGACAATACAAAGCCGACCAAAGAATAGGCTTAGACATTGATGGAGTATTAGCAGACTTTGGGGCTTGTTTTTTAGACAGAGCAGTTGAAATGGGTTTGATTACCCAAGAGGAAAAGGAACTCCCTTTAGTCCATTGGAACGATTACCGTTTTCGAGAAAACTTTGAGGAAGTAACAGCAGACGATAATTTTTGGTTAACTTTGGAACCTATTGTTGAAGGACGGAACTTAATGTT
>CAZXTV010000451.1:0-1725 GCA_964643705.1 uncultured Arenimonas sp.
TTGGTGATCTCCACCGAGAAGTCGCCGCCGGGGGTTCCGGGGGTGGGGTCGAGCAGCAGCGAGAGATCGGAGGCGAAGTTTTGGTTGTCGGTGGCCTCAAGGACGGCGTCGACCGCGATGGACTTCAGGATCGAGCCGGCCGGAAGGGCCGGCAGCGGCAGGTTGGTCGGTCCGCTGCCGATGAAGGCGCCGCCCTCGATGGCGGTGCCCGACGGGCTGGTCCCGAGGTCGATGACCAGGGTGGAGATTTCCGGGCCCACGGTGACCGTCACCGCGTAGGTGTTGACGGTGTCCGGGTCGGTGGTGGTGTCGGTTACGACGTAGTCCACCGGGTTCTGGGTCGCGAAATTTGGCGACGGCACGGCGCCGCTGGTCTGGTCGCAGGTGCCCGAACTCAGGGTGAAGGTCGGCGCGAGGGTCGCGAGGTCGGTGCCGAAGGGCACTTCCAGCTCGATGGTAAAGGCATTCTGGTCGATGACCCCGGTGGCGCCGGCGCCTTCGAAGGAGGTGATGTAGGCGGCGGCCGAAACGACTTCCAGGATGCCGGTGGCCGTGTCGAAGCTGTAGACAACGCCATCCTCGGTCCCGGACCACACGCCGGCGGTCTCGGTCCAGGCGCCGGCGATGGTGCTGGCCACGGTGAAGGCGGCATCGTAGCTGGCGCTGGCGGTGGCGATCTGCCACTGATTGCCCGGGGTTCCGGCTGCGGCCGACAGGTCGAAGGTGAAACCGTCAACAATCGTCGGGGAGCCGGTCAGGAAGGCCGTGTTGGTGGGAGGGTTGGCTCCCGCCGAGAGCACCACGAGGGAGATCAGGTCTGCATTGTTGTCGAGGTTGTCGCTTACGAGTTGCACCTGGCCGCCTTCCTCGACGGTCAATGCGCCCTCGCCCAAAGCCTCGTTGGTGGTGTTCACATCGACGACACCGGTATTGCGGACGGTGACTCCGCCGGTGTACGGGTAATCTTCGCCAGCGTGAGTATTGTCAAACCGCAGGGTGCCCGCTTCCACAATGAAGCCACCGGTTCCTACGACCTGGGCACCTGCGGCATGCACCTGCAATCCGCCACCCGCACCGGTGCCTGAGAGCAGCAGATCGCTGTTCAGCGTCCAAGTGCCATAGTAGCTGCTCATGAAGCCGCCGTTCGAGAATGTGAATGTCGTGGGACCGGAGGTGCCGGAGTCGATGATCCAGCCGGTCGTGGTGCTGGTCCACGAGCCGAAGCTGTGCATGTTGAAGGAGGACGCCCAGGAAACGGACCCCACCGTCACCTTGTTCGAATCGCTGGCGCTGAGCACGCTGGAGATGTTTCCGGATGTGGCCGGGACGTAGGCAAGATTCGTGCCGGGAGTCGCCTCGGGAGGCACGGCGCCGGCCTCCCAGTTGTCCGGGTCGTTCCAATCGGTGACAACGCCTCCGTGGATCCAGGTGTAGGTGGCGACCGCCTGGGTGGTGAAGCTCCAGGTGGTGGTGTCGGCGATTGCAGCGGACGGCAGATCGCTGAAGTTCTGCACCACTCCGGCATCCATCTGGACGGCATATTCCGTCGAGGTGTCGAGGAGCGCCGCCGGGTTGATGGTCAGAACGTTGCCGGCAAGCGTGACTTGGGAGGTGTCGGTGACGTCGATGACCGCCGCCGCGCTGCCGAGCGTCACGTTGTAGATCGTGATGTTGCCGGAACCAAGAACGAGTTCGTCGTCGAAGGTGGCGACGAGGTTGTTGAAG
>CAZXTV010000452.1:0-1724 GCA_964643705.1 uncultured Arenimonas sp.
CTGCTACCTCACCGGCGAGGCCTGGTTCGCCGGCCTGAGCTTCAAGTCCGATGCGCGCGCGCTGGTGCCGCGTTCGCCCATCGCTGAACTGATCGAAGCCGGCTTCGAACCCTGGCTCGGCGGTCGCGAGGTCAGCCGCGCGCTGGACATGTGCACCGGTTCGGGCTGCATCGCCATCGCCACGGCCCACTACCACCCGCACTGGCAGGTGGACGCGGTCGACCTGAGCGAAGACGCGCTGTCGCTGGCGCGCGAAAACGTCGAGCGCCTGCACGCGGACAACGTGCGCCTGCTGCAGTCGGACCTGTTCCACAATCTCGACGGCGAGGTCTACGACCTGATCGTCACCAACCCGCCCTACGTAACCCACGCCGAAACCGACGCGCTGCCGGCGGAATACAAGCACGAGCCCGAGCTGGGCCTGCGCGCCGGCGACGACGGCCTGGACCTGGCGCTGGAAATCCTGCGCGACGCGCCACGCCATCTTTCCGAACACGGCCTGCTCGTCTGCGAGGTCGGCGAAAGCGAACGCGCCCTGGCGGCGCTGCTGCCCGACGTGCCCTTCAACTGGGTCGAGTTCAAGGTCGGCCAGATGGGCATCTTCGTGGTCGAACGCGAAGACCTGGTGGCCCACCACGCCCGCATCAAGGCGCTTGCCGATGCGCGCAGGGCCTGAACGTTCGTGAGCGACAACAGCTTCGGTCGCCTGCTTCGGGTCACGACCTTCGGTGAAAGCCACGGGCCGGCGATCGGCTGCGTCGTCGACGGCTGCCCGCCCGGCATAACACTGGCGCCGGAAGACTTCAGCCACGACCTGGCGCGCCGCGCCACCGGCAAGACCCGCCATACCTCGCAGCGGCACGAGGCCGACGAGGTCGAGATCCTGAGCGGCGTTTTCGAAGGCCGGACCACCGGCACGCCGATCGCCCTGCTGGTGCGCAACACCGACGCGCGCAGCAAGGACTACGCGAAGATCGCCGACCAGTTCCGCCCGGGCCACGCCGACTACACCTACCTGCACAAGTACGGCATCCGCGACCCGCGCGGCGGCGGCCGCAGTTCCGCCCGCGAGACCACGATGCGCGTGGCGGCCGGCGTCATCGCCCGCAAGTGGCTGGCCGACCGCCACGGCGTGCAGGTGCGCGCCTGCGTGTCGCAGGTGGCGGGGTTGCTGCCGGGCCGGTTCGACTGGGACGCGGTCGAATCCAACCCCTTCTTCTGGCCCGACGCCGCCCAGGTGCCGGAGCTCGAGGCCTTCATGGACGCACTGCGCAAGTCGGGGGATTCGGCCGGCGCCCGCGTGCACGTCCAGGCCCTGGGCGTGCCGCCGGGCTGGGGCGAGCCGGTATACGGCAAGCTCGACGCCGAGATCGCCGCGGCCATGATGTCCATCAACGCCGTCAAGGGCGTCGAGATCGGCGCCGGCTTCGCCTGTGTCACCCAGAAGGGCAGCGAACACCGCGACCTGATGTCGCCCGAAGGTTTCGCCAGCAACCACGCCGGCGGCATCCTGGGCGGCATTTCCAGCGGCCAGGCCATCGACGTGTCGGTGGCCTTCAAGCCAACCTCCAGCCTGCGGCTGCCCGGCGCCACCGTCGACCGCAGCGGCGCTGCCGTGGAAGTCATCACCACCGGCCGCCACGACCCCTGCGTGGGCCTGCGGGCGCCGCCGATCTGCGAAGCCATGCTCGCCCTGGTCCTGATGGACCAGGCCCTGCGCCACC
>CAZXTV010000453.1:0-1724 GCA_964643705.1 uncultured Arenimonas sp.
AGGCCACGCCGACCAGGGCGAAGGAGCCTATCAGGTACACGGGCGACGGCACCCAGGCCATCGACAGGAAGCCCAGGCCGCCCAGCACCAGCGCGCCGAAGTGCACGGCGCGGCGGTTCAGCGGGCGCCGCGCCGCGTAGAAGGCCAGCCCCAGCGCCACCGCCATGGACGACAGGCCGTAGTACCCCATGAACGAACCGACCAGGTCGGCAGCGTTCTGGAACGCGCCGTTCGCCGACTGGAAGGCCGCCGCCTGAGCCGCGTCCGCCACGTCGAATGCGGACGGGTCCGGCGCCGGCGCCTTGAACACGTGTTCGGTCAGCGCCGGCGTGGCCATGGACCACATCGAGAAGAAGGCCAGCCAGCTGAAGAACTGCACCACGCCGAGGTTGAACATCTGCCGGGGCATGTTCAGCACGTTGTGCAGGATTTCGCCGACCAGGCCCTTGCCGGACTCGCGGTCGCGGCGGAACGTCTCCAGGTCCTCCGGCGGGTACTCGCGGGTGGTGAACACCGTCACCAGGATGCTGGCGAGGAATACGAACGCCCCGATCGAAAACGCGATCTTCACCGACGGCGGCACCACGCCCGGGCCTGCCTCGTTGGACACGCCCATCTGAGTGACCAGCCAAGGCAGGTTGCTGGCCACCCAGGTGCCGATGCCGATGATAAGCGTCTGCAGCACGAAGCCGTAGGAACGCTGGCGGTCCGGCAGCTTGTCGGCGACCAGGGCGCGGAACGGCTCCATGCTGATATTGATGGATGCGTCCAGCACCCACAGCAGGCCTGCCGCCATCCACAGCGTCGGCGAGTGCGGCATGAACACCAGTGCGATAGAGCTCAGGATCGCGCCGACCAGGAAATAAGGCCGGCGTCGTCCCAGGAACGGGTGCCAGGTTCGGTCGCTGAAGTAGCCGACGATCGGCTGCACCAGCAGTCCGGTCACCGGCGCGGCGAGCCACAGCAGCGGCAGCGCATCCTTCTCGGCACCCAGCGTCTGGAAGATGCGCGACATGAAACCGCCCTGCAGCGCGAACCCGAACTGGATGCCCAGGAAACCGAACGACATGTTCCAGATCTGCCAGAACGACAGATGCGGCTTGTTGACCATGGTTCCCCTCCCAGGGAAGCGCGCGGGCGCGCCGATGTGCATTGCGCGCGCCGGTGGCCCAAGAGCCCCGCCACGTCATAGCTGTGTACCCGATGGTAGGCCGCCCCGCCCCTTGCGCAAAAAAACTGCATACGTATTCAGGCCAGGGGCCGGGCAGCACGATCAGGATCGCGGGTCCGTGGACTGCGGCTGGTCCAGGCGTGCGATGAAGGAGGGCGGCGGATCGGGCGGTACGTGGCCGAGAGCACGGCCCCAGCTGCGCAGGCGTTCGAAGCCGACCAGAGCCAGCAACACCGCCAGCGCGGCCAGGCCGATGCCAGTCGCGCCAAGCGCCTGTTGCTCCGCATAGCAGGTCCAGAAGAACTGCCCGACGCACAGCACCGCCACGAACAGCAGCGTCGGCTTGCGCCCGACCAGGCCCACCACCAGCACGCCCAGCGGTGCACCCAGCGCCACCACCGGCGCCGCCGCGAGCCAATTCTCAAAAACGCCCGGCTGCACACCGGTGAAGGCCGCCTTGAAGCCGATGCCCAGCACCGACGTGAAGGCCATGATCAGCACCGAGGTGGGGATGGCGATCTTGAGGTCGGCCCGGCACAGCAGCACCAGCGTG
>CAZXTV010000454.1:0-1723 GCA_964643705.1 uncultured Arenimonas sp.
AGTGGAGAAGATAGCCCGGTTACCGGTCAGGACCTTCAGCGGCTGGGATATGAACAAGGCGGCGTAACTGCGGAAAACAACCGGCAGGTATACCGGCAGAAGGGATGGGGCAGTTTTGAATACGAAGTGTCGGTAAACTGGAACACCACCGGAAATACGTTGACCGGGGTATGGAGTATTTCGTCAACTTTCTCTGAGCAGGAAGGCAAGCTTAAAGCAGAAGAACTGACCACACAGCAAATCGGGAAAAACAAATTTGACAGTTCGCTGAGTTCCCACCGCACATGGTGGGAAAACTACTGGCAACACTCTTCTGTGACGATTCCCGATACCATACTTGAAAAACAATACTACCTCGAAATGTATAAGTTCGGATCGGCAGCCAGAGCCGATACTCCGCCCATCTCGCTTCAGGCAGTATGGACAGCCGATCACGGAAAACTACCGCCATGGAAAGGCGATTTTCACCACGACCTGAATACCCAGTTAAGTTACTGGCCATCTTATGCCGGGAATTACCTCGGGTTGGAAGAGGGCTTTATCAACTGGATGTGGAAATACAAAGGAACATTTGAAGAATACACCAGGACATACTTTGGAACGGCGGGACTGAATGTTCCGGGTGTCACCACCCTTACCGGCCAGCCCATGGGCGGATGGATACAATATTCATTTGGACCCACAGTGGCTTCGTGGCTGGCACACCATTTCTATCTCCACTGGGTATATTCAAAAGATGCAGAATTTCTGAAAGAAAAGGCATATCCCTGGCTACGTGATGTAGCTGTTTTCCTGGATGAAATTTCAGTCAGGGACGAACAAGGAATGCGCAAACTACCGATCAGCTCAAGTCCCGAAATCAACGACAATTCCATAAATGCCTGGTTCACCCAAACCACCAATTTCGATCTGGCCTTTATCCACTGGAATTTCGAAAAAGCCGCTGAACTCGCCTTAGAACTAAATCTGAATGATGAAGCCGAAAAATGGGCTTCCATCGCTGATGAATGGCCCGGTTTTGCTCTCGACGATGAGGGTGGCCTCGCATTTGCACCCAATTACCCATATGCTAAATCGCACCGCCATTTTTCGCACCTTATGGCCTGGCATCCGCTGGGGATTATCGACTGGTCAAATGGAGAAGAAGATCAGCAGATTATCAAAGCGACCCTGGAAACCCTTAAGGAAGTGGGTAGCGATTGGTGGACAGGATATTCCTTCAGCTGGCAGGGCAACTTGTATGCGCGTGCCTTTATGGGCGAAAAAGCCGCAGAAGCCCTGCGCATATTTGCAGAGAACTTCTGTCTGCCCAACAGTTTTCATGTGAACGGCGAACAGCACAACCGCGGGTACTCCAAATTCAAGTACCGGCCATTTACCCTCGAAGGTAACTTTGCATTTGCTTCTGCCATCCAGGAGATGCTGATACAAAGTCATACAGGTGTGGTAAAACTGTTCCCGGCAATTCCTTCAGATTGGCAGGATGTTTCATTTAACACCCTTCGAACATACGGTGCATTCCTGGTTTCTGCCTCGATGGAAAATGGCGAAGTAAGCAAAGTAGAGGTTACCTCTGAAAAAGGAGGAGAAATAGTTTTGGAAAACCCGTTTGGAAATGCTGAGTTTTTCTGTGATAAGCAATTCGAAAAGGATGGGCAGTTGATTAAATTAAAACTGGCAGAAGGAGAAAAAGCTGTTATTCACCGTTAAAAACAATTATGAA
>CAZXTV010000455.1:0-1720 GCA_964643705.1 uncultured Arenimonas sp.
CTAGCGCGTGGCCGGCACCTGCCGGCGCTCAGCGCAGGCGCAGCAGCAGCGAGGGCCCGCGCAGCTTCAGGTCGAGCCGGGCGTCCAGCCGGCCGTCTTCGCCGGCACGACGGCGATCGAGGCGGATCTGGGTGCCGCCGTATTCCAGCGCCAGGCCAAGCCGTTCGAACGCAAACCATTCCAGGCCCAGCGACGTGTCGACGATATGGCCGCCCAGCCGCCCGTTGTTCCGGGCCACGCCGGCGATTTCCGCATACAGGCGCAGCCGGTCGTTCACGGCGTGGCGCCAGCCCAGGGTCAGCAGTGGTGCGAAAGCGCCGTCGTCGCTGGCCACGCGGCCGTCCACCGAGACCCCGTCGACGCTGGCCTCGCCCTCGAACACGGTGCGCACCCGGTAGTGCGCGACACCCAGGCCCAGGCCCCAGGCGGTGTCGCCTTCACCCGCCCACCAGCGCCAGGCGGCGCTGGCGAAATCGTAGTCGAACCGGCTGCGCAGTTCGGCGGCCGCGGCGTAGGTCCGGCCGTCGTAGGTGATGTCCCGGGCCAGGCGATTCCGGCTTCCGCGCTGGAAACCAAAGTATTCAAGGCCAAACCCGTTGTGGTCGCCCACCAGCAGGTCCAGCCGCACCTGGGTGACCGGTTGGCGGCGGCCCAGGCCCAGGTCGCGTTCGAGGTTGATCCGCCCGCCGGCGCTGTAACCACCGGTTTGAGCGCGCGCCCGCAGCGTGGTGTCGCTGGTGGTGTCGAAGCCCCCGAGGGACAGGCTCCAATCGTCGAGCGGACGCGGCGGCGCGGCGCCGGAGGACCCGGACGCCGCGAGCGCGGCCACCAGCACGGCCAGCCTGGCGGGCAAGGCGTCTACTTGACTTCGGACAGCTCCACGCCGTCCAGGCCCTGGCTGAGGGTGCGGGCGTCGCCACCCTGGGCCAGCTTGATCTTCAGGCGCACTTCGTTGGCCGAATCGGCGAAGCGCAGGGCGTCCTCGTAGCTGATCTCGCCGGCCTGGTAGAGCTCGAACAGGGCCTGGTCGAAGGTCTTCATGCCGAGGTTGGTCGACTCCTTCATGACGTCCTTGATCTTGTGGATCTCGCCGTCGCGGATGTAGTCCTGCACCAGCGGCGTGCCCAGCAGGATTTCCATCGCCACCCGGCGCGACTTGCCGTCGGGCGTGGGGATGAGCTGCTGGGCGACCACGCCCTTGAGGTTCATGGAAAGGTCCATCAGCAGCTGGTTGCGGCGGTCTTCCGGGAAGAAGTTGATGATGCGGTCCATCGCCTGGTTGGCGTTGTTGGCGTGCAGCGTGCACAGCACCAGGTGGCCGGTTTCGGCGAAGGCGATGGCGTGGTCCATGCCTTCGCGGGTGCGCACCTCGCCGATCATGATGACGTCGGGGGCCTGGCGCAGGGTGTTCTTGAGCGCCGCTTCCCAGCTGTCGGTGTCGATGCCGACTTCGCGCTGCGTGATGATGCAGCCTTCGTGCTTGTGCACGAATTCGATCGGGTCCTCGATGGTGATGATGTGGCCCGAGGAATTCATGTTGCGGTAGCCGATCATGGCCGCCAGCGAGGTGGACTTGCCGGTGCCGGTGGCGCCGACGAACAGGATGATGCCGCGCTTGGTCATCGCCAGCGACTTGATCACCGCCGGCAGGTTGAGCTCTTCCACGGTCGGGATGCGGGTCTCGATGCGACGCAGCACCATGCCGACCTGGTTGCGCTGG
>CAZXTV010000456.1:0-1708 GCA_964643705.1 uncultured Arenimonas sp.
CGCCGATGCTCACGCTCAGGTTCACCGAACGCTCGCCCAGTTCGAGGATGTGGTCCTTGAAGGTTTCGCGGATGCGCTCGGCCTGGGCCTGGCTCTGGTTGTGGTCGTGCGCCTGGCACAGCACGGCGAAGCCGTGGTCGCTCATGCGCGCCACCAGGGTATCCGCGTCCAGCACGCCCTTGAGGCGTTCAGCCACGCCCTTGATCAGGTCGTCGGCCGTGGCCAGGCCAACCTCGGACAGCAGGTTTTCGTAATGGTCGGGTTCCATCAACAGCAGCGCCTGCTTGCCCTTGCCTTCGGTGGCGCGCATCACGGCGGCCTCGAGCTCGGTCATGAAATGCTGGCGGTTGAACAGGCCGGTGAGCGGGTCGCGCTGGCGCAGCGAGTCGAGCTCGGCAGCCATGTCCGCGTCCACCGTCTGCTGGCGGAAGACGATCTGCAGGCAGCTTTCGCCTTCGTAGGTGGCTGGCGTGAATTCCATCACCGCGTCGAACACGCTGCCGTCGGTGCGCTGTGCCTTCAGCTCGAGCTGGCGCGGCGGCGCCTCGCCCTTGCTCATCTTCTTCAGGACCTGGCGGAAGTTGTCGGCGTGCTGCGGCGCGATCAGGTCGAGCACGGTCAGGCCTTCGATTTCATCGAAGTCCTCGAAGCCGAACATTTCCATGTAGGCGTCGTTGGCGCGGATGTGCATGCCTTCGTGCACGTAGGCGATCGGGTCGCGCGACGAGGCGATGAGCGCGTCGCAGCGGCGCTCGGTTTCGCGCAGGGCGGCTTCGAGATGGCGCAGGCCTCGGCGGGCCTGCAGGGCGGCAAATTCGGAGCGCACCACGGCCTGCATGTGCTCGGCGCGGCCGCGGATGGCGACGTCGCGGGTGCCGGCGACGAGCGCCGCCAGCGCCAC
Organism: uncultured Arenimonas sp.; assembly: GCA_964643705.1. Classification (GTDB taxonomy): domain Bacteria; phylum Pseudomonadota; class Gammaproteobacteria; order Xanthomonadales; family Xanthomonadaceae; genus Arenimonas. The sequence goes on from CAZXTV010000456.1 coordinate 902, forward strand.
TTTTTCGTCCAGGACGGTCACCGAAGCGATGACCGGGATGTCCTTGCCCGTGGCCGTGACGCGCTCGAGCACGGTGGTCAGCGGAATGTAGTCGGCTTCGAACGCCGCGATGACGATGTCGATGCTCTGTTTTCCGAGCAGTTCGACCAGGTCCTCTTCGGATTCAGGGCGTTGCGGGCGCACCGCCATGCCGCCATTGCGCAGGTGGCTGATGATTTGTTCGGCGTCGTCCAGGCGGTCTTCCACCAGGAGCAAACGGATCACGGCATCCTGCTGTGCCATCCGGGGCACTCCTTTACGATCAATGGCTTGCACGGGGGGATTGAGAAGATACCAGAATGCCGGCCGGGGCAACATCCTGGCGGCCCGGCGGGCCTGGCCGGCTACAGCGGGGTCTTGGCGGGGGCTCCGGCCACTTCGCGAACCAGCCGGGGCACCAGGTAGCCCGGCAGGCTGGCGGCCAGGCCTTCGTGCAGCGACCGGGCCCGGTCGTCCGGGACTTCGAAATGGGCGGTGCCGGCCACGCGGTCGAGCTGGTGCAGGTAGTAGGGCAGCACCCCGGCGGCGAACAGGCGTTCGGACAGTTCCGCCAGGGCCGGCAGGGAGTCGTTGACCCCGCGCAGCAGCACCGCCTGGTTGAGCAGGTGCACGCCGGCCCCGCGCAGGCGGGCCAGGGCGTCAGCCACGGAGGCGTCGATTTCGTTGCCGTGGTTGGCGTGGATGACCACCACGACCGGCCAGGGCAGCCCGGCCAGCCAGGCCAGCAGCTGATCGTCCACGCGCTCGGGAAGCACGACCGGCAGCCGG
>CAZXTV010000457.1:0-1705 GCA_964643705.1 uncultured Arenimonas sp.
GTTGGCGATCGCATCGACCTCGGCGCGCTGGTCTGCCATGCCCTTCTCGAACGCCGGCGCGTAATGCGCGTCCTGGATCTGGTCGAAGGGCGGCAGCTGGTAAGGCAGGGTGCTGACGGTGAAGAAGGGATTGGCGGACACCGGCTCGGCGGCCTGGGTGGCGTGGTCGTCGGCGACCGCGGCGGCACCGGGCACGGCAACGCAGAGCGCGGCGGCGAGGGCGAGGGATAGCTTGTGGGTCATGGCACGTCCTTGCAGGGTTCTTGGAAGCAGGATTCGGATTAACCTCCGAAGCCTAACGCATGCCGACGCCCGGCCACCCATGACGAAAGGCAGGGGCGGGCGGGACCGTCCGCCGCATTCGTAAACGCCGCGTGAAGCCACGCTTCCCCACGCCGGCATCGGTCGGCTTGCGTTAAGCTTCAGCCACCCCACCGGAGCCCGCCATGACCAGCGTCTACGATTTTTCCGCGACCACCCTCGACGGCAAGGAGCAGTCCCTGGCCGAGTTCCGGGGCAAGGCCATGCTGATCGTCAACACCGCCTCGAAGTGCGGCTTCACCCCGCAGTACGCCGGGCTCGAGAAGCTCTCGCGCGACTACGCCGGCAAGGGCCTGGTGGTGCTGGGCTTCCCCTGCGACCAGTTCGGCCACCAGGAGCCCGGCGACGCCGAGGAGATCAAGAACTTCTGCTCCTTGACCTATGACGTCAGCTTCCCGATGTTCGCCAAGGTCGAGGTCAACGGCGCCAAGGCGCATCCGCTCTACCAGTGGCTCAAATCCGAGAAGTCGGGGCTGCTGGGGCTGGAGGCGATCAAGTGGAACTTCACCAAGTTCCTGGTCGACCCCGAGGGCAAGGTGATCAAGCGCTACGCGCCCACCGACACGCCCGAGAAGATCGGCAAGGACATCGCCAAGCTGCTGGGCTGAGCCAGGCTCAGCGCGCGGCCCGTTCGGCGCGGATGCGGGCGAAGACCTCGCCCGCGGCCGGGGACCACACCACCCAGGCATGGCCGCCGGGCCGGGCCAGCACCTGGTCCTGCGGCAGCGACGGGCTCAGCACGCCGATGGCCTTGGCCAGGCGGTCGTCGCGCCCGTACGCGAGCCAGACGTCCTGGCTGCGGCCGCTGCCCTGCCAGCGCTGCACGTTGCGCCAGACTTCGCGCTGGTAGGTCTTGCGGTTGATTTCGGCGGGCACCGGGCCGGGCTCCCAGGCCGCCAGGCCCGGCCCGCCGATCTCGTCCAGCAGGCCGCGGTCGCCGAGGTAGGGCGCCAGAAGCACCAGGCCGTCGAGCTCGCCGGGGCGGCTGCGTTCGTACAGCAGGGTGCCCATGCCGCCCATCGAGGCGCCGGCCAGCCAGACGCCCTGGTAGCCGCGGGCCCGCGCCGGCGCGATCACCTCGTCGTGCAGGCGCTCGGGCATCCGGCCCTCGGAGTAGTAGGCCATGGTCACTTCGGCCAGCAGCACATCGGCCTCGGGCCAGGCCGACTGGACGGCGGCGGCGATGCCGCTGTCCACCAGGCCCCGCAGGTCGTCGCCGCGACCGGGCAGGACCACGACCAGCACCCGCTCGCTGCCGCCGGCGGGTGCCTCGAACAGGCGGGTGGCGATGGTGTCGCGGGTGGCGCCCGGCGACAGGCAGCCCGCCAGCAGCAGGGCGAGCATGGCAAGCAGGGCGGTGCGCAGGGCCAGGGTCATCGGGGTC
>CAZXTV010000458.1:0-1699 GCA_964643705.1 uncultured Arenimonas sp.
CAAATCCACCAGTCACTGGTCTGGCCAGAAAAATCCGGGGAGTAAGCCGCGAATGTCCGACACCAAGGTCACCTGGTACTTCGATTTCATCTCGCCCTTCGCCTACCTGCAGTGGCAGGCGGTGAAGCGCCTCGGGCATTGCCGCGTCGAATGCCGCCCGGTGCTTCTGGCGGGACTGTTGAACCACTACGGGCACAAGGGTCCGGCGGAGATTCCGTCCAAGCGCAGGTTCACCTACCGGCACGTGCAATGGCGCGCCGCTCAGCAAGGCATCGCGCTCAACTTCCCGCCGGCGCATCCGTTCAATCCCTTGAACGCGCTGCGCCTGTGCATCGCCGCGGGGGGCACGCCCGAGGCGGTCGACCAGATCTTCGACCACCTCTGGCTGGAAGGCCGGGCCGGCGAATCCATCGAAGACCTGCGGCCGGTCGCGAACCGCCTGGGCGTGGTCGACCTCGAATCCGCCCTGGCCTCACCCGGGGTGAAGGGCGACCTGCAGCAGAACTTCCAGGCGGCCCTGGCCGACGGCGTGTTCGGCGTGCCGACGCTGGTGGCCGGTGATGCGCTGTTCTGGGGCGAGGACGCGACCGGGATGTTCGAGGACTGGTTGCGTGATCCCCGGCTATTCGACACCGCCACGATGAAACGCCTGGACGCCCTGCCGGTGGGAACCGCGCGCAAGCTCTAGGCGGTCGGCCTGCCCAGCGGCGCCATCACCACGATCAGCAGCGTCGCGATCGGTCCCAGCAGCAAGGACAGCAACCACCAGTTCAAGCCACTGCGCCCCTTGGCCTGGGCCAGGCCGGCGTTGATCAGCGCCAGGGTGAACCAGCCGACGGCAAAACCACCTGAGTTGGAAACGTTCATGACTTCGGATACTCCGGATGCAGGATGTGATCAGTGTCGATGCGGATCGGACTTCGGGCAATGGCAGGGCACCGTCGGGCCGTAGTGCACGCCGGTCGGCACGCCGGCACCGCCGCGCTGCCAGAAGAACTCCGGCGCGGGGCGCTGCTTGCCGCCGATTTCCGACAGGTCGGCGGCGTTGAACAGGCGGCCGTTCACCATCACCAGCGCGGTGTCGTCGCTGCGGCGGATGTCCTCGAGCGGATTGCCGTCGACGACCACCAGGTCGGCGCGCTTGCCGGTTTCAATCGAGCCGATTTCCTTGTCCAGGCCCAGGTAGCTGGCGCCGTCGATGGTGGCCGCGCGCAGCGCCTCGAAGGGCGTGAAGCCGCCCTGGTTGAGCGACCAGATCTCCCAGTGCGGGGCCAGGCCCTGCATCTGGCCGTGGCCGCCGACCAGGATCGGCACGCCGGCGTCACGCAGCACCTTGGCGGCCTTGGCGACTTCCACGTGGTAGTAGTCCCATTCCGGGCCGGCTTCGCGGCGGATGGTGCGGTCGTCCACCGAACCCTTCGGGAAGAACCGGTTCAGGCGTTCGTTCTCCCACAGGTTGTCCTTGGCGTACCAGTAGTACTCGGCGTTGAGCCCGCCGTAGTTCACCACCAGGGTCGGCGTGTTGCCGACGTCGGTGTGGCGCCAGAGCTCCACGACGTCGCGATAAAGCGGCGCCACCGGGATGTTGTGCTCGATGCCGGTGACGCCGTCCACCACCATGGTCATGTTGTGCTGGAAGGTGCTGCCGCCTTCTTCCACCACCAGCATGCCCAGCTCGCGCGCGGCCTGGTTGATCTGC
>CAZXTV010000459.1:0-1697 GCA_964643705.1 uncultured Arenimonas sp.
CGCACGGGCAGCGTACGAACCGGTGAGTGATCGAAGCGTCATCGGAGCGTGATCGAGCCGTCCTGGACGGCCGATCTCAGATGCCGAGCGCGACGGGCACCTGGTCGGGCACCGTCACCACGCCCGGCAACACGCGTGGCTCGCCCATGCTCCTGACCCTGATCGAGGAAGACGGCGTCCTGAGCGGCAACGCCTTCGTCGTCTTCATCAACCTCGACGTCGCGGGAACCCGGACGGGCGCGGACGCGTCGATGACGCTGTCCGGGGGCCTCATGGAGGCCCCGACACCGCTCGAGGGGACGTTCGAGAAGGACCGGTTCACGGGGACCTGGCTGGGTCCGGGCGCGACCGAGCCGGCGACCGTCGTCCTCGAACGCGAGTGACGCGCGAGCCACGCGCATGGGCCAGCGGTGGCCGTCGGGTGCCTCGAGCCTGCAAAGCAGCGACGGGGTCTACCCCTTGTCGCCGCGCCAAGCCTCCTCGCTGCGCCGCTCGTAGTGCTCGAAGGCCGTCCGGAGCCCCAACAGCACCTCCGCGGCAGTCTCGAACAGCGCCTCCGCGCGCGGGTCGTCGGTCTCGGAGATGGCCTCGCGCAGATGCTCGACGAGGTCGTCGATCCGGCCCTTCGCGTCTTGCGTGTGGCGGCTCTGCATGTCGCGCTCCTCTCGAGTTCGTCGAGATCGAGGCTGGGCGAGCATCGGGCCCACAACCGGGCCCTCCCCCGCTCGCCGTTCACGGGGGTCGCACCCCAGTCTAGGCGTCGCGTCGCGAAGCCGGCTGTCGTCGAGGAACACCACGACCATCGAGCGGGTACCGACAACGACGGGCACGGCGGTGGCCATGGACGACCCCCTTAGCCTTCCCGCCGGTAGACCAAGCAGGCGTGCGATGCGCCGGCGCCCAGCGAACCGTACAGGGCGAGCGCCTCGCGGCTGTAGCCCGCGATGTGGGCGCGCGCCATTCCCATCTCGCTCAGTCACCGCACGCACTCGTGGATCGCGGTGCGGGCCAGGCCGCGGCGGCGGAAAGCGCTATGGGTGCAGATGCGCTCGACATCGGCGGCAGCCGCGGCGACCAGGTCGCCGAGGGCGTCGAACCACAGGTGCGCGTTGCGCTCGCAGAAGCGCGGGGTCGACGGCTTCTCCCCCCACAGACCGTGCCTCCAGTCCGCCAGGCGGCCGAGGCACCAGGTCGTGTGGTCCCGGACGTGGCCCGGATCGTCGGTGAGGCGGCCCGCCAGCCGGCGGAAGTCGCCGGCCTCGTCGCCGTAGTCGCGGTGGGTCGTGCGCATGCGCCCCCCATCCCCTCGCGCCGCGGCCTTCGTCGCGCGGCCGGGGGCGCGACGGCGCGGCACGCCAGGAGCATAGCCGCCGTCGCACGCGGCCGGTCAGCCGACTCGCTCGACTCCCGGTCCGACGGGCGCCGACAGGTCCATCGCGGCGCCGCATAGGCCAGCCGATGCTGGAGACCGACAACGACCAGACCGCCGCTTGACGCCAGAACCATCCGCGAGACGCTCAAGGGCTCGAGGCGTATACTCGGTATGCGCCGGTACATGTGTCCCGTCGAGTTTCGTGGCGGGGCGGCGGTTCTGGAGGCGATGGTATGCGGAGACTTACGTGGTCTTGGTTCGCTGCCGCGCTGCTCGTCATGCTGGTGTCGTGCACCGGCGGCGAGCAGGCTGAGCGCTTCGCGCC
>CAZXTV010000460.1:0-1696 GCA_964643705.1 uncultured Arenimonas sp.
CCTTCCCAAGTAGTGTTGCATTTATAGGTTTATTATATCATTAAAGGGTAAAATCTAAGTGTTTTTCTAAAGTGACAAATAATAAAAAAATAAACAGGTTATGGCCTGTTTATTTCAATATTCTTTTTAACCATTTTTCTTTGTTTTTATAAGGTGGATAGGCAATTTTCGGATCTATTATCGTGGATTTTTTAATATAGGTTTTATGATGGGAGAATGTATCAAATGATTGTTTGCCGTGATAACTACCTATGCCTGAGGCACCAACGCCACCAAATGGTAGGTTATTATTAGCTACTTGTGTGATGGTATCGTTAATCGCAGCACTACCAAATGAAAGTTTTTCTAAAATCATCGATTCGATTGTTTGAGATTTTGTAAAGATATAAAAGGCGAGTGGTTTTTCTAACTCTCTTAACTTACTAATCGCTTCATCAATGCTGTTAAAGGTTAGTATTGGTAATATTGGACCAAAAATCTCTTCTTGCATAATGCTATCACTAAAGGTGACTTGATCCATAAGTGTTGGGGATATTTGATGCAACTTTTTGTCTTGTTTATTGCCATAGATGACTTTGTTTTTATCGATTAAATCATTGAGTCGATTAAAATGGCGTTCATTAACGATTTTTGCGTAATCTTCTTCCATGTTCGGATAGAATGTTTCAATTGATTTTTTTAAATAGTCAATGAATTTTTCTTTTTTGGATTCATCAATATAGATATAATCTGGCGCAATACATGTTTGACCCGCATTCATAAACTTGCCAAATACAATACGGTTAGCTGCCACTTTTAAATCAGCCGTTTTTTCTATAATAGCTGGGCTTTTTCCACCGAGTTCAAGGGTCACAGGCACTAAATTCTTAGCGGCTGCTTGATAAACAATTTTTCCGACTTCCGTACTTCCGGTGAAAAAGATATGATCGAATGGTAAGTTAATCAGTGCACTCGTCACTTCTTTTGCGCCGGTAACCACACGAATATATTCAGGATCAAAGGTTTCTTCAATCATTTGTTTAATGACAGCTTCTGTATGAATGGTATATTCACTCGGTTTGATTATCACGGTGTTACCCGCCGCAATGGCACCAATTAAAGGTTCAATGACTAAGTGAAACGGATAATTATAGGGTCCAATGATTAATACTTGGCCAAGCGGTTCAGGTTGAATATAACTTTTTGTAAGTACATGGTAAAAAGGGGTTTTTACCTTTTCTGTTTTCATCCACTTTTTTAATGCTTTCTGTGCTTTTTTGATATGTTTTAATGTGATGCCAATTTCAGTCGCATAAGCTTCAAATGATGATTTGTGTAAATCTTTATATAAGGCATCTTTAATCATATCTTCATACAGTTTTATGGCGGTATAAAGTTTTTTTAGTTGGGTTTTTCTAAACGTATAATCACGTGTATGATCTTGATTAAAATAGTTTTTTTGGATGGTTAAATATTCCTTCATAATGCACCTCTATTCTGGATAAATCATTTTTTTACTGACACCGCCGTCAATGGTAATCACTTCCCCATTGATGAAGTTGTTTTCAGGGTCTGTTAAATAGAAACAGGCTTTAACAATGTCATGGGTGTTGCCCACTCGGTTAGATGGATGAAATGCATGGTCGGTTTCTTTAATGGGGTCATCCTTACTATTAATCCATCCTGGGGCAATCGCATTGACTGTTATATACTTAGA
>CAZXTV010000461.1:0-1688 GCA_964643705.1 uncultured Arenimonas sp.
GCACGAAGCCAACGTAACGACCGCCCGGCGAAACCTTCGGGTCCGTGGCAAAGCCGGTGCCGGATGTGAGCTTGCGCACGGGGTCGGCAACGCCTTCGCCCAGGTCGTACAGGTAGAGTTCGCCACCCAGCGGGAACAGCAGCGCCTGCGAGGACGGCGCCCACTGGTAGTCGACGATGCCGCTGAACGCCGCGATGCGCTGGCGTTCGCGCCGGGCCTTTTCTTCGTCCGACAGGGTTTCCTCGCCCGGCAGCACGAGCTTGGAATCCACCAGCCGGCGGGTTTCACCGGTGGCGATGTCGTATTCCCACAGGTCGAGCTGGAAGCGGTCCTCGTCCTTGCCGCGCAGGAAGGTGACGCGGCTGCCGTCGGGTGAAATCGCCGGCTTCATCAGGCTGGGGCCGGACAGCGGCTTGTCGCCGGTGATGGCTTCCAGGGACAGTGTCTGGGCGGAGGCGGCGGCGGAAAGTGTCATCAGGGCGGCGATCAGGAGGGTCTTCATGGGCTCAGTCGGCGGTCATGCCCTGGTAGTTGATCTCGATCCAGCGGTCGGGCTTCATGAAACCCATGCCCCAGTCCTTGTCGAAATCGGCGGTGGGCTTCGCCGCCAGCACCTGCTCGAGGGTCTTGCCCTGCGCGATCAGCGTCACCAGGCGGTCGTGCACCGTGCGCAGCATGTCCAGGTATTCCTCCAGCTGCTTGCGGCCAACCACCGCCGGGCCGTGCCCGGGGATGAAGCGGGTCTGCGGGCCCGCCATGGCCAGCAGCTTTTCGGTGGCCTCCGCCATGCCCGCGAGGCTGCCGCCGCTGCTGTAATCGACCACCGGGTAGACGCCGTGGAAGACGATGTCGCCGGTATGGATGATGTCCGCTTCGACCAGGTGCACCACGGCGTCGCCATCGGTGTGCGCGGCCGGGATGTGGATGGCGTGCACCGTGTGCCCGCCGAGGTGGAAGCTGCTGCGGTCGTTGAAGGTCACCACCGGCAGCGCGGCCTCGGGCGAAGCTGGCACCTCGCGGTTGAAGGCGGCGACGAACTGGTCGGTCGACATGCGCTTTCGCACGTTGTCGTGCGCCACGACCAGCGTGCCCGTGGCTGCAAAGGCCTCGTTGCCGCCGGTGTGGTCACCGTGCCAGTGGGTGTTGAGCACGAAACGCACCGGCTGGTCGGTGATCGCGCTGATGGCCGCCTGGATCTTCGGTGCCAGGGGCGCGTATTGGTCGTCGATCACGAAGGCGCCCTTGTTGCCCACCACCAGGCCGATGTTGCCGCCCGCGCCCTGGATCGAATACACGCCTTCGGCCACCGGGGTGGCGCTTACTTCAACCTTGGAAAAGTCCTGCGCAGCCAGCGGGGCCGAGAGCAGGGACAACAGCAGCGGTGCCAGCAATCGACGCGACATGGTGGATCTCCGGTGGCTCAGGCGAGGTAGCCGCCGTCGACCGGCAGCGCGGCGCCGGTAAGGTAGGAAGCGGCGGGGGAAACCAGGAACAACACGGCCGGCGCGATTTCATCGGGCTGGGCGACACGCGCCAGCGGGATCAAACGCAGCATGGCGTCCATGATCTTGGGGTTGGAGGTCAGCGCCGAGGCAAACCGGGTGTCGGTAAGGCCCGGCAGCACCGCATTGACGCGCACGCCAAGCGGCGCCAGTTCCTTGGCGAAACCCTCGGTCATGTTGACGATG
>CAZXTV010000462.1:0-1687 GCA_964643705.1 uncultured Arenimonas sp.
CTGCCCACGGCCTGGGCGTAGCTCGGGCCGATGTTCTGCACGTTGGCCACGGCGCCGGCGCAGGTGGAGACTTCCGGCACGTCAACCAGCGAACCCGAAGCGAGCGGCAGCACGCAGCCGTCGGCGAAGGTGATTTCGGCGGTGCCGCCTTCCATGACCATCACGCGGTCGCCGGCCAGTAGGGCCTGGGCGTCGGTGGCGGTGATGAACTCGTCGCCCTGGTTGACCAGCACGGTGCCCTGCTGCGCGGTAAGCGTGGCGGCGGCGTCGGATTCGGCAGCGAACGCGGGCGCGGCGACCAGGGCGGAGAGGATGAGCGCGGTACGGATCATGGGGAACTCCCTTGGGGGGATGGGCGCTGTGAACGCAGGTTGGGCTAGTAGGTTAGTACTGGAACCCCGGGCTGGCAACCTTTATGTGCCTTCTCGCCTGAATCGGAGCCTACCGGGTAAATGTTTCAAATCAATTGTTTGCAGGGGCCGGCGCGCGCTCCCGAGAAATCTTCAGCGCATCGAACCAGGCCCGTCCGCCGATGCGCTGTTCAGCGGGTATCCGGGCCGGCAAGTTAAGAACAAGCCACTGCGCGCCGCAGCCTTCGGCCGGCACTTCGAAGCTGGCCTCGAAGTCCCGCCAGGGTCCGCTGCCGCGCAAAGGCGCCGTTTGGCCCAGCGATGCGCCGCCATTTGCGCAGCTCACGGCCCAAACCAGGCCGCGCTCGGTGCGCAGGGTGTCGGGCTTGGCCCGGCCGGAAAGGGTGTAGCGGCCGGGGGCCAGGGCCAGCAGCTGGCGCACGTGGCTGAAGGGCACGCGGCGGTCGTCGAAGGCCACCCGCAGGGCCAGCCGGTCGGTGGCGCCCTCGGTGGGCAGGCGGTCGATGCGGGCGCCGGAGATACGGCCGAAACGCCAGTGGAAGCCGCCCTGCCCCGGCTCCCATTCGAAGCTGCCGTTGAAGACATTGCCCAGGCTGGTCAGCCGCTCGGGCGGCAACTGGCTCACCCAGGTCAGGTAGGCCTGGCCCCACAGCCCTTCGCGGCCCAGGCGGTCCACCCAGGCCGACAGCTCGGCCGGGGCCAGGCCGCCGGGCAGCTTGCGCACGCGCTCGAACAGCGGCGCGATCGCCTGCACGTCGGGGGCCTTGGCGGCCGCCATCAGCAGCAGGCGGGCGCGCCACGGCGGCGAGTTGGCCAGGCGTTCGGCCAGGGCCGCGTGCGCGCCTTCGGCGCTGACCAGCGAAACCAGGATCGGCTCGAGACCCGTCATCAGGCCGGGGTTAACCCGCAGCATCAGGTCCAGGTTCTGCAGCGCGGCCGGCAGGTCGCCCTTGGCCAGGTGGTAGTCGAGCAGCCAGGCCTGGCTGAGCAGGTCGCGCGGGGTGCGCTGGGCGGCGATCAGGAACAGGCGGGCGGCCTGCTCGCGGTCGCCGTTGGCCTCGGCCAGGGTGGCCAGCACGCGGTAGCTGCGGCCGTCCAGCGGGTTCGCGCGCAGGGCGCGGCGGGCCAGGTCGGCGGCGGCTTCGGCCTGGGCCGGGTCTTCCGACAGGCGGTCGGCCTGGCGGTACAGCCCGGCGCCCACACGCACCAGCGGCCGCGGCGTGCCCCACCAGCCCTGGCGCAGGGTCGGCGTGGATGCGTCCAGGTCCAACCGCCACGGCGCGAGCAGGCGCTCGACCAATGTGGTCTGCGACAGC
>CAZXTV010000463.1:0-1673 GCA_964643705.1 uncultured Arenimonas sp.
GGTGGCGATGGAGGTCATCAGGATCGGGCGCATGCGCACGGCCGCCGCTTCGACGATGGCGTCGCGCACGGCAAGGCCTTCGTCGCGCAGCTGGTTGGCGAACTCGACGATCAGGATGCCGTTCTTGGCCGCCAGGCCAACCAGCATGACGATGCCGATCTGGCTGAACAGGTTGAGCGAACTGCCGAACAGCCACAGCCCCAGCAGCGCGCCGAGCACCGCCAGCGGCACCGTCAGCATGATCACCACCGGGTGCAGGAAACTTTCGAACTGCGCCGCCAGCACCAGGTAGACCACCAGCAGGGCCATGCCGAAGGTGAAGATCACGGCGCCGCCGGCGCTCTGGTATTCGCGCGATTCGCCCTTGTAGTCGAGCTGGGCGCGTTCGGGCAATTCTTCGTCGGCGGTCTGGCGCACCCATTCCAGGGCTTCGCCCAGAGTGTATCCCGGCGACAGGCCGACCGACAGGCAGATCGCCCGCAGGCGGTTGAAGCGGTTGTACTCGCCCGGCTCGGCCAGTTCGGTCAGGCTGACCAGGTTCGACAGCGGCACCAGTGCGCCGCTGCGGGTGGAACGCACGTAAAGGTTGTCCAGGTCCGCCGGCGAGGCGCGGTCTTCGCGCTGGGCCTGGAGGATGACGTCGTACTCCTCGCCGTCTTCCACGTAGGTCGTGACCCGGCGCGACCCCATCATGGTCTCGAGCGTGCGGCCGATTTCCTGCACCGACACGCCCAGGTCGGCGGCGCGGGCGCGGTCGATTTCGACGCGCAGCTGCGGCTGCGTTTCCTTGTAATCCGAATCGGCGCCGTACAGGCCCGGGTTCTGTTCCATGCGCGCGAGCATGCGGTCGCGCCACGTGGCGAGTTCGACATAGTCCGGGCCGCCCAGGACGACCTGCAGGGGCTGGCCGCCGCTGCGCACCAGGCCGGTGCGAACCTGCGGCCGCGCGACGACGCCGGGCAGCTGGTTGAGTTCGCCGCGCACCTTCTCGACCAGCTGGCTGGTGTCCGTGTCGCGTTCGTCCCAGGGCTTGAGCAGCACGATCGCCCGCCCGGTGTGCATGGTGCCGCCCGCGCCCCAGCCGCCGGGCACGGCGGTGTTCACCCGGTCGATGGGCTGGCCTTCGCCGGTGTACTTGAACAGGATTTCCTCCAGCCCCTGCATCTGTTCGACCGTGTAGTCGTAGCCCGCGCCCTCGGGGCCGGAGACGCTGACGAAAAACGCGCCGCGGTCTTCCGGCGGCGACAGCTCGGCCGGGATCACCTGCAGCAGGAAGGCCGAAAGACCCATCGTGCCCAGCAGCGTCATGCCGAACAGCAGCGGCTTGCCGATCGTGCGTTCCACCGCGCGCCGGTAGGCCTTGCCCAGGTCGTCCAGGTGGCCCTGGATCCAGCGGTTGAGGCCCTTGGGTTCCGAATGCGGGCGCACCAGCAGCGAACACATCATCGGTGTCAGCGTCAGCGCCACGAAGGCCGAGATGATGACCGCGCCTGCCAGCGCCACCGACAGCTCGCGGAACAGCCGCCCGGTATTGCCTTCCATGAAGCCGATCGGCAGGAACACCGCCGCCAGCACCGCCGTGGTGGCGATCACCGCGAACGCCACCTGCCGCGTGCCGCGTCGTGCCGCGACCAGGGGCGGCTCGCCGAGATCGGCGCGGCGCTGCACGTTCT
>CAZXTV010000464.1:0-1661 GCA_964643705.1 uncultured Arenimonas sp.
TTCATCGAAGGCGGGCGCTCGCGCACCGGCCGCCTGCTGGCGCCCAAGGGCGGCATGATCGTGATGACGCTCAAGGCCTTCCTGCGCGCACCGCGCCGGCCGGTGGTGTTCCAGCCGGTGTACATCGGCTACGAGAAGCTGATCGAGGGCAAGAGCTACCTCGACGAGCTGACCGGCCAGCCGAAGGAAAAGGAAACCATCTGGGCGCTGATCAAGGCCGGCGCCGGCATCCTGCGCCAGCATTACGGCAAGGTCGCGGTGAACTTCGGCGAGCCGATCTTCCTCGACGACGTGCTGGCCACGCATGCGCCGGACTGGCGCGAGCGCAACGCCGACCCGGACGACAAGCCCACCTGGATCAACCCGGCGGTCGCCGAGATCACCCAGAAGATCCAGGTCAACATCAACCGCGCCGCCGACGTGAACCCGGTGAACCTGCTGGCGCTGGCGCTGCTGGCCACGCCCAAGCACGCCATGTCCGAAGCCGACCTGCTGGCGCAGCTGGGCCTGTACAAGAAGCTGCTGGCTTCGCTGCCTTATTCGGACCGCGTCACCGTCACCGAACTCGACCCGGCCGGAATCATCGCCTACGGCGAGAGGATCGGCGTGCTGACCCGCACCGACCATCCGCTGGGCGCCGTGCTCAGCGTCGAAGGCGAGACCGCGGTGCTGCAGAGCTACTTCCGCAACAACGTGCTGCACCTGTTCGCCGGTGCCGCCTGGGTGGCGCTGTGTTTCCAGAACAACCGGCGCATGAGCCGCTCGGGCCTGCTGCGCCTGGGCCGGACGATCTATCCGTTCGTGCAGGAAGAACTCTTCCTGCCCTGGGACGGCGACGGCTTCGTCGCCCACCTGGACGCCACCGTGGACCTGTTCGTCGCCGAGGGCCTGCTGTCGATGGCCAGCGAGGACGATGGCGGTTACCTGTCGCGCGGCCCCGGCCAGACCGACGAAGTCTTCCGCCTGCGCGCGGTCGCCCACAGCCTGCAGCAGGCCTTCGAGCGCTATTTCATCGCCATCACCACGCTGGTCAAGAACGGGCCGCGCTCGCTCAGCTCCGGGGAGCTCGAAACCCTGTGCCAGCTGACCGCCCAGCGCCTGAGCCTGCTGTACGCGCCGGCGGCACCGGAATTCTTCGACAAGACCCTGTTCCGCGGCTTCATCCAGAAGCTGCGTGAAATGAAGCTGGTCTGGATCGCGGAAAACGGCAAGCTCGATTTCGACGAGCCGCTGATGGCCTGGGAGAAGGACGCCAAGGTGGTGCTGGGCCGCGACCTGCGCCACACCATCGCCAAACTTTCGCCCGAAGCGGTGAGCAAGGTGGCGAAATCCCGCGGTGACGAGCAAACGCCGGCCTGAGGCCGGCGCCGCGAATCCCGCCAGGAAAACTCAGGCGTCGAGGTCGGGAATCAGCCGGCTTTCGAGTGCGGTGATCATGTCCTTGATGCGCAGCTTGCGCTTCTTCAGGCGCTTTAGCGTCAGTTCGTCGGCCTCGCGGTCGGCCGCCAGGCGCGCGATGGCCTCGTCGAGGTCGCGGTGTTCGACCCGCAGCTCGACCAGCTGGGCAGTGATCTTGGCGGGATCTTCGGTAGCCATTCGTCCTCCCGGTTCATTGGAAGCTTACTCCCGCCAGCCCCCTGTAGGAGCGCCTTCAGGCGCGA
>CAZXTV010000465.1:0-1656 GCA_964643705.1 uncultured Arenimonas sp.
CCGCGTGCGCACGGCGATCAGGTCGGCATTGCCGACCAGGTTGTCGACCGCGTTGAAGACGAAATCGCCGTTGTTGGCGAAGGCGTTGTAGACCGGCTGCCCCAGGAAACCGCTGACCTGCACCCACAGGCGGTCGGTCAGCACGTCGGTGTCGGCGACCACGATCATGTTGACCGAACCGTCGCTGGCCGCGAGGTGGCCTTCACTGCCCACCCGGTCCGGGAACGCGGTCTTGAGCTCGCCGGTGAAGCGCGCAGCCAGCACCAGCGGGTCGGCGCCGGGCTTGAAACCCGTGCGCAGGGAGTCGGGATCGGTCACGGCCTCGCGCACCGCCAGCACGTCGGCCAGCGCGGCGCGACGGGAGCTCTGCGCCAGGGGTTCCATCACCAGCGTGGACTCGCGTGCCAGGCCCAGGGCGCCGACCGTGGAAAAGTGCAGGGTCTGCAGCTCCGCGGACACCACGTCGTCCTGGTTCAGCACGTCCTCGCCCAGGCCCAGGACGGCCAGGTGGCGCACCGGCGGCCCGTTGGGGTCGGGCTGCACCTGCAGCGCATGGCGTTCGTCCAGCACCACGCGGCCGGGGTCGAAGTTGATGCCCCAGGCCTGGAACAGCGGTCCCAGGTGCGAGGCCTGCGGCGCGGCCACGGACAGCGGGTCGAGCGGATTGACGCCGCTCTGGTCGGCTTCGGCATCCGGGTCGAGGAAAGCGAGAAGGCGGCCGCCGCGCAGCACGAACTGGTCGATCGCGACCAGCGTGTGCTCGGGCACGTCCTTGGGATGCACCAGCAGCAGCAGGTCGACGTCGTCGGCGATTTCGGCGGGCATGCCCTGCAGGCGGCGCAGTTCGAACAGTTCGCGCAGCTGGCGGTCGATCACCCAGCCCGGTTCCTGGCGCCCGCTGGGGTCCATGCGCGGGCCCGTGGGCAGGCCGCTGACCAGGGCCACGACCGGCCGGTCCGCGCTGCCCAGCGAACTGACCAGCTTGGCCACGTCGTATTCGAGGAAGGCTTCCTTGTCCGGCTGGATGAAGGGCATCAGCGACTCGCCGTCGGTGCTGTTGCTGCCGACCAGGCCGAAGTACAGCTTGTCGCCGGTGCTGCCCAGCGGGATGGCCTGCAGCCCGTAGGCGGCGGCCTGGTCCTCGGTCTCGGAGAAGGGCTCGGGATCGATCACCTCGAGGCTGACCTTGCCGTCCGAGCGGGCGGCGATTTCCTCCAGCAGTTCACGGACGCGGGTGGCGTAGCTGCGGAACTGCTGGAGCTCGCCGGTGGCGTGTTCGGAATAATAAAGCTTCAGCGTCACCGGCTCTTCGACATTGGCCAGGATGCGCAGGGTGCCGTCGGACAGCGTGTACAGGCCCTGTTCGGTGAGGTCGACGCGGGCGCCGCGAAGGGCCAGGGTCGAGATCGACACCAGCGCCACGAAGGCCAGCGCCAGCAGCACCAGCGCGAACACGGGGGCGAATCGTCGGGAAGGGATCGTCATGGCGTTCAGTCGGCCTTCTTCATGTCGATCACCAGCACCGTCGCCCACAGCCAGGTGGCGATGCACAGCACGAAGAACACCACGTCGCGCAGGTCGAGCACGCCGCGGGTGATGGCCTGGAAATGGGTGAGGAAACTGAGCCCGGCGAAGGCATCAACCAGGGCCCGCGGC
>CAZXTV010000466.1:0-1646 GCA_964643705.1 uncultured Arenimonas sp.
CATAACCCAAAGGTCGCAGGTTCAAATCCTGCCCCCGCAACCAAGAAAACAGCAGCTGGTCGACGAGTTGGCTGCGAGTCGAAAGCCACCCACTCGGGTGGCTTTTTGCTTCCTGCCGATCTCGTGCCCGGGACGCATCCGAGACGCTTTGGCGGGGCAACGAATTGACCATTGGTCGTCGTGCATAGGCGCCCCACTGAGTCTTCCTGGGACATCAACCAGCCTCGACAGCCTGTCCGGCGGGCTTTGTCGTTTCCGGGGGCCGGTCCGAGGGGCGTCAGGGCAGGGAAGACCAAGGCCCATGCTCGGGTGACAATGACGGCCTCTTGCCTGCCGCGATGTCCGCCGTGCCACGACTGCCCCTTCCCCGCCCCTGGACCGTCCTGCTGATCGCCGGCCTGCTGGCGGCCGGCGCCGGCCGCGCGCGCGGCGAGCGCAGCGGCCTGCTGTCCCGTGGCGGCAGCCCGGGCGCGGACTGCGCCGCGGCGGCGGTCAGCCCGATCACCGCCGGCCCCGGCGCGCCAGGGCCGCATGCGGTGGAGCGGCAGGAGATCCCCCATCCGCGCAGCGACGAACCGGTGACCGTGTTCCTGCCCAAGGATGCACCGGGCCGGCGCCCGGTGATCTTCTTCTCGCACGGTTATGGCCCGAACCTGTGGTCGCTGTACGAGCCGCTGCTGAACCACATGGCCAGCCAGGGCAACGTGGTCGTGTTCGGCGTCTTCCCGCTCGGCCGGGTGACGATGAAGGAGCGCTACACGATCCTCTGGGAGGGATTCGAACTCGCGGCGCGCCGGCTCGGCGACCGCATCGACCTGGCCCGCGTGGGCTTCGTCGGCCACTCCTTCGGGGGCGGCGCCAACCCCACGATGGCCTACCAGGGCATCGTCGACCAGGGCTGGGGACGCGACGGCGCCTTCCTGCTCGAGCTGGCGCCCTGGTACACCTACGGCATGACGGACGAGCGCTTCGGCCGCTTCCCCCGCCATGTGCTGCATGCGGTGCAGGTCTACGACCAGGACCACATGAACGACCACCAGATGGCCTGGGACCTGCACCGCCAGTTCCGCACCCCGGTGAACTGGATCCTGCGCGTGCGCAGCGACACCGCGAAGGGCTGCACGATGGCGGCCGAGCACATGATGCCGGGCCGAGCCGGCAACCCGCGCCTGCTGGCCTATGGGCTGCTGCGGCCGCTGGACGTGATGATGCAGGCGGCCTTCCACCGCGGCGACCCGGGTGCGCTGGCGGCCGCGATGAAGCCGTCGCCAGAGGGCTACCAGCCGCTGGAACTGCTGGCCCGGCCCCCGGCGGTGGCGGACCGCGCGTCCTACCGCTTCGCCTGGGACGGCAAGATGAACGCGCGCAAGCCCGGTGCCGAGGGCGTGCGTGCACAGTTCGAGGATCTGGCCGACGACACCGATCTGTCGACAACCGCCGAGCCTGCGCCGACGCCCGAGCGCAAGGGCCTGCTCGACCGCTGGCGCGAACGCCGCGACGCCCGCACGCCCTGAGTGCCCTGAACACGGTCGGCGGGCCCCGTAAGATCCGCGGTCCCGGTGCCGGCGCGCACCCGTTGCGGAGTCCTCGATGTCCTTTGCCTGGTCCAACCCGTACCCCACGCTGCGCAGCCCGCTGTTCGCGCG
>CAZXTV010000467.1:0-1640 GCA_964643705.1 uncultured Arenimonas sp.
GGGTGTTGCGGAAGACGCCGCGCGGGGCCTTGCCCACCGGGGTGCGGGTGGCGGCGACGATGTAGGCGTCCTGGATTTGCTTGGTCATTTGATAGTCCTCGTCGTCGCTCAGTTACGCAGCGGCTTGCCGGTCTTGAGCATGTGGGCGATGCGTTCCTGGGTCTTGGGCATCTGGGCCAGGGCGACGAAATGTTCGCGCTCGAGCCGCAGCAGCCAGTCCTCGTCCACCAGGGCGCCGCGATCCACGTCGCCGCCGCACATCACCGTGGCGATGCGCTTGCTGACCTCGTAGTCGTGCTCGGAGATGAAACGGCCTTCGATCATGTTCTCCAGCATCATCCGGAAGGTGGCGATGCCGACGTCGCCGGCCACGGCAATCGCGCGGGCAGGCAGGGGCGGGCGGTAGCCCGACTCGGCCAGCGCCAGGGCCTGGGCCTTGGCCACGTGCAGCAGTTCGTAGGCGTTGAAGACCACCAGGTCGGCTTCGCGGGCGAGCTTGAGCTCCTTGGCCTCAAAAGCCGAGGTCGAAACCTTGCCCATCGCCACGGCCTCGAAGTAGGGCTTGAGCTCGGCGAACACGTCGCCGCCCGGGCCCGCCGCCTGCGCGGCGCGCACGGCGATTTCCTTCAGGCCACCGCCGGCCGGCAGCAGGCCGACGCCGGCCTCGACCAGGCCGACGTAGCTTTCGAGCGCGAACACGCTGCGCGCCGCATGCATCTGGAACTCGCAGCCGCCGCCCAGGGCCAGGCCGCGAACGGCCGCGACCACCGGCACCAGCGAATACTTGATGCGCTGGCTGGTGGCCTGGAAGGTGGCGACCATGGCCTCGAACTCGTCGAGCCTGCCGGCCTGCAGCGAGCCCAGGGCCCCGGCCAGGTCGGCGCCGGCCGAGAAGGGTTCGCTGGGCTGCCAGATCACCAGCCCGCGGAAACCCTTCTCGGCGCGGTCCACGGCTTCCTGGATTCCGGCCAGCACGCCGTCGCTGACGGTGTGCATCTTGGTCTTGAAGCCGAGCACGGCGATGCCGTCGCCGTCATGCCACATGCGAACCGCGTCGGTTTCGAACACGGTGTCGCCGGCGCCGGCGCGTTCGCCCAGCACCGGGTCGGGGAAACGCTGGCGGTTGTAGACGGCCAGGTTCGATCGCGGCAGCTTTTCGCCCTTGGCCGGGCTGAAGCTGCCCTCGGCGGCATGCACGCCGTCGCGGCCGTCGAACACCCAGTCGGGCAGGGGCGCGCTGGACATGGCCTTGCCGGCCACGATGTCCTCGGCGATCCACTCGGCCACCTGCTTCCAGCCGGCGGCCTGCCAGGTTTCGAACGGGCCCAGCTTCCAGCCGTAACCCCAGCGGATGGCCAGGTCGACGTCACGGGCGGTGTCGGCGATCGACGACAGGTGGTAGGCGCTGTAGTGGAACAGGTCGCGGAACATGGCCCACAGGAACCTGGCCTGCGGATGTTCGCTGGCGCGCAGCTGGGCGAATTTCTCGGCCGGGTTCCTGTTCTTCAGGATGGCCACGACCTCCGGGTCGGCGGCGCCCGTGGCCGGGCGGTAATCCTGGGCCTTGAGGTCGAGCACCTGGATTTCCTTGCCCTTCTTCATGAAGATGCCGGCGCCGGTCTTCTGGCCCAGCGCGCCCT
>CAZXTV010000468.1:0-1639 GCA_964643705.1 uncultured Arenimonas sp.
GTATCCCGGACATGCGACTCGATGCTGTCGTCCTCGCCCAGCACGCCGACGATGCCGCCCTGGGCCCAGGCGGTGGCGCTTTCATCGAGCCGCCGCTTGGCGAGCACGATCACCCGGCGCGTCGCCGCCAGGTCCAGCGCCACCGTCAGGCCGGCGAGGCCGGCGCCCACCACCACCACGGGTGCGGTGGCGCTGCTTTCTGCTCTCTTCATCATCGTCGGGCCACCGTCCGCGTCAAGTCAGGGTCAGGAAATGCCTGAAACTCATTCTAGAAGTGCCGTCGACCACCCCAGGGGGGATGCGCTGATGAGGCCGGCTGCCTATCATCAGACCAAAACACCAGGGACAAGAATGACCGATCTCTCCGGCACCAGCCGCGCGCTCCCTCGGGACGAACTGCTCGCGCCTGCCACGCAGATCGTGCGCAACCGGGCCGACTACCTCGGCGAGGGCCAGGATGACGTGGGCCAGCGCATCGCCGACGACAAGCTCGAGCTCTTCGTCGCCATCGACCCCGCGCAGGCCATGCTGCAGCAGTTCGCACAGCTGCAGCCGGAGTTCATCGCGCTGCACGATGTCGGCGCCAGCCAGACCCTGCGCCTGCTGGGCGCCATCGCCACCGCCTTGAACACCAAGGTCCAGCAACTCGCCATCCGGCGCCAGGGCCATGGCGTGGCACTGGCCGTGCTGCCCTTCGTCGAGCTGCCGGGCCGCGGTTCGCAGCACCTGCGCGTGTACAGCACCGACATCGACACCGACTCGCAGTCGCGCCGCGCACTCGCCAATGTGCTGCTGGCCCATTCACGACTGGGTGTGCTGATGGTCGGCGAGATGCCCGGCCACCTGCTCGCCGGAGCCCTGCAGCCGGTGCGCGATGCCATCGTCAAGGGGCCCTGGTCCAACCGCGAGCTGCTGATGGTGCCGCTGGGCTCACCCGGCGCCCTGGCGTCCCAGGCCGCCACGCTGGTCGGGCCGTCCGGCCTGAACGTGCGGGTGACGCCCCAGGCGCCCTCGCCCAACGACGCCTGGACCTTCGTCACGGGCGCCTGGAACCGCCTGCGCGAGTCGGCCGGCGCCTCCGCCGCGCGGCCGGCACCCGCCGTGAACGCGGTGCGCGCCGACGCCCCCACCGAGGCCATGCCGCTGGCCGAGCAACCGGCGCACGTGCCCGAGGACGAGGCCCTGGTGCCCGGGCGCTGGCCGGCCTACCTGGACGCCTGCCAGGCGATCAAGGGCTTGGTGAGTGCCTGCGTGTTCGACTTCCGCAGCGCGCGGCCGCTGGCCCACCGCGGCGCGCGGCCCGATGCCGCCCGCCTCGTCGCCCAGGGCGTGCGGCTGTTCAGCGCACTGGCCGAGACCGGCCGTGGCCTGGGCCTGGGGCCGTCGCAGCCCGATGCCGCCGTCACGCTGACCGGCCACCACCTGCTGCTGCACCCGCTGCCGGGGCATCCGGGCATCGTGCTGCATGCGGTGCTGGACGCCAGCGTCGCCAACCTGACCCTGGCACGCATGCAGCTGCAGCGCGTGGACCTCAGCGTGCTGGGTCAATCGGCCAGTTGAGCCTGCTCGCGCCTGGCCTCAGGCCAGGTGCGCGGCCAGCACCCGCGCCGTCACAGCAGGTGCGCGGCCAGCACCCGCG
>CAZXTV010000469.1:0-1099 GCA_964643705.1 uncultured Arenimonas sp.
GCGCGCGACGTCGCCGCCAGCTACGCCCGCGACGAATACGGCCAGGCCATGCGGCAGGTGATGGCGCTTGCCGACGAGGCCAACCGCTACATCGACGAAAACAAACCCTGGGTCATCGCCAAGCGCGAAGGCGCCGACGCCGAACAGCAGGCGGTATGCAGCCAGGGCCTGAACCTGTTCCGCGTGCTGGCAGCCGCGCTCAAGCCGGTGCTGCCGGGCACGGTGGCGCGGGCCGAAGGTTTCCTGCGCGCGCCGGTGATTCACTGGGACGACGTCGCGGCACCGCTGCTCGACCACGCCATCGCGCCCTTCGAAGCCCTGATGACCCGTATCGACCCCAAGAACGTTGAAGCCATGACTGACGCCAGCAAGGAAGACCTCAAGCCCGCCGGGCAAACCTCTGTAGGAGCGCCTTCAGGCGCGAAGGCTTTGCCTGCGGCAAAGAAGGGAATCGCGCCTGAAGGCGCTCCTACAGGTGAAGCGTTCATCGGCATCGAGGACTTTGCCAAGCTCGACCTGCGCATCGGCAGGGTCGTCGAATGTGGTTTCGTCGAAGGCTCGGACAAGCTGCTGCGCTTCCTGCTCGACGCCGGGGAACTCGGCCAGCGGCAGATCTTCAGCGGCATACGGGCCAGCTACGGCGAACCGGAAAGCCTGGTCGGCCGCCACGTCGTTTTCATCGCCAACCTCGCGCCGCGCAAGATGCGCTTCGGCCTGAGCGAAGGCATGATCCTTTCAGCCGGCCACGACGGCGGCGCGCTGGCCCTGCTGGGCGCCGACACCGGCGCCGAGGCCGGCATGCCGGTGCGCTGAGGGCGCCGTGGACGACATCGCCCTGCTGCTGGTCGGCGCGGTGTTCGTCAATAACTTCGTCCTGGTGAAGTTCCTGGGGCTGTGCCCCTTCATGGGCGTGTCGCGGCGGCTCGATGCTGCCTACGGCATGGCCCTGGCCACCGGCTTCGTGCTTACCCTGTCGGCGGCCCTGGCCTGGTGCGTGCACCACTGGCTGCTGCTTCCGCTGGGCCTGGAACACCTGCGAACCTTGGGCTTCATCCTGGTCATCGCCGCCGTGGTGCAGTTCACCGAAACGGTGATGAAC
>CAZXTV010000469.1:1109-1633 GCA_964643705.1 uncultured Arenimonas sp.
TGCCGCTGATCACCACCAACTGCGCGGTGCTGGGCGTGGCGCTGCTGAACGTGCAGGCACGCCGCGGCCTGTTCGATGCCGTGCTTTACGGGTTCGGCGCCGCGATCGGCTTTGGCCTGGTGCTGGTGCTGTTTTCGTCGATGCGCGAACGGCTGGAAGCCGCCGACGTGCCCGCCGCCTGGCGCGGCACGCCGATCGCCCTGGTCACGGCCGGGCTGATGTCGCTGGCCTTCATGGGTTTCACCGGCATGGTGCCGGCCTGATGTGGCTGTCGGTGCTGGTGGTCGTGGGCCTGGCGGCGGCCTTCGGCGCGGTGCTGGGCTGGGCCACGGTGCGTTTCCGCGTGCAGGCCGACCCGATGGTCGAACGCATCGACCGGCTGCTGCCGCAAACCCAGTGCGGCCAGTGCGGCTACCCCGGTTGCAAACCCTATGCGCAGGCCATCGCCCGCGGCGAAGCCGACATCGACCAGTGCCCTCCCGGCGGCGAAGCCGGCGTGCGCGCCCTGGCCGAGCTGCTGGGAC
>CAZXTV010000470.1:0-1633 GCA_964643705.1 uncultured Arenimonas sp.
ATGGCTTCAAGCAGATCGACGGCGGCGGCGACGCCGGCTTCGACCTCGACGACGTGGTGGCCAAGCTGCGCTGGATCAGCGCGCCGGACGCCGCCGTCTACCAGCAGCTCGACCTCAAGCTCAGCCGCACCACCCAGGACAGCAACGAGACCTACCTCGGCCTGGCGGATGCCGATTTCCGCGCCGACCCGAACCGTCGCTACGCCGCCTCCCGCCTGGACAACATCCAGACCAAGCACCAGCTGTACGAACTGCGCCACCTGATCGAGCTGGGCGAGAACGCCACCCTCAACACCGTCGCCTACCGCACCGAGTTCTCGCGCAACTGGTTCAAGCTCAACGACGTGCTGAACCCGGGCACCGGCGGCTACGTCGGCATCGGCAGGGTGCTCGGCGACCCGGCCACCTGGGCCGACCAGTACGCCTGGCTGACCGGCGAGGACAGCCCGGACGACGCGCTGCGCCTGCGCAACAACAACCGCAGCTACTACGCCCAGGGCCTGCAGACCGTGCTCGGCACCCGCTTCGCGACCGGCCGGGCCAGCCACGAGCTGGAAGTGGGCCTGCGCGTGCACCGCGACCAGGAAGACCGCTACCAGAACGACGACCGCTTCCGGATGCAGGGCGGCCAGCTGGTGCTGACCCGCGACGGCGCGCCGGGCACCCAGGACAACCGCGTCGGTGACGCCGAAGCCCTGTCGCTGTTCGTGCACGACACGATCAGCTTCGGCAAGTGGATCCTGACCCCGGGCGGGCGCTACGAGCAGATCGACCTGGCCAGCACCCGCTATTCCACCGCCACTGGCCGGCGCGACGTGGTGCTGTCGAAGGTCGAGACCGAGGTGGACGAGATCATCCCCGGCTTCGGCGCCACCTACCTGCTCAGCGATGCGCTGACCCTTTTCGGCAGCGTGCACCGCGGCTTCAACCCGCCGGGCCCGGCCTCGGGTTCGCTGTCGGAGAAGAGCGTGAATGGTGAGTTCGGCCTGCGCTGGAACCAGGGCGGCCTGGGCACCGAGCTCGTCGGCTTCATCAACGAGTACTCGAACCTGGTCGGCACCTGCACTGCGTCCAGCGGCGGCAGCTGCAACCTGGGCGACCAGTTCGACGGCGGCGAAGCACGCATCAGCGGCCTCGAGGCCAGCCTGAACTACGACTTCAACGAAGGCGGCGGCGTGTCCGTGCCGTTCTCGCTGGCCTACACCTTCACCCGCGCCGAGTTCCGCAACACCTTCGTTTCGGACTTCGACGAGTGGGGCAATGTCACCAGCGGCGACCGCCTGCCCTACCTGCCCGAGCACCTGGTGCACGCCGAGATCGGCCTGGCCGGCGAGCGCTGGCGCCTGGGCCTGGCGGCCAACTACCTCGACGACATGCGCACCGAAGCCGGCACCGGCGCCGGCGAGCGCACCGACTCGGCCGTGGTCTGGGACCTGACCGGCGGCTACCGGATCAACGACCGCATCGAGCTCTACGCCCGGGTCGAGAACCTGTCGGACGAAACCTACGTCGTCGCCCGCCGCCCCGCCGGCGCCCGCCCGGGCCAGCCCCGCAGCGGCTTCCTCGGCGTCCGCGTCGGGTTCTGACCACCAGGCGGGCGCTGCGGCCGTCGTCCGCGCCCGCCCCCCTGTAG
>CAZXTV010000471.1:0-1631 GCA_964643705.1 uncultured Arenimonas sp.
GATCACGTCCATGGTGGCCATGGCCAGGCCGGCGCCGTTGACCATGCAGCCGATGTTGCCGTCCATGGTGACGTAGTTGAGATCGTGCTGGCTGGCCAGCACCTCGGTTTCGTCTTCCTGGCGGATGTCGCGCATGGCCAGCAGGTCGGCGTGGCGGTAGCCGGCGTTGTCGTCGGAGTTGATCTTGCCGTCGAGCACGGCCAGGTCGCCGTTGGTCAGGATGGCCAGCGGGTTGAGTTCAACCAGCGCCAGGTCCTTTTCGTTGAACAGCTTGTACAGGCCCATCATGATCTTCGTGAGCTGGGTGACCTGCTTGGCGGTCAGGCCCAGGCTGAAGCCAAGCTCGCGGCACTGGTAGGGCTGCAGGCCCTGCACGTAGTTGACGTTGAGCGACTTGATGGCGTCGGGGTTGGACTCGGCGACCTTCTCGATCTCGACGCCACCCTCGGCGGAGGCGATGAAGGTGATGGACCGCGTGGCGCGGTCGACCAGCACCGACAGGTACAGCTCCTTGGCGATGTCGGTGGCCTGGGTCACCAGCACGGAATCGACCGGAAGTTCGACGCCGGCGGTCTGGTAGGTCGACATCTTCGTGCCGAGCATGCCCTTGGCGTAGGCCCGGACTTCGTCCAGGGTCTTGGCCAGCTTGACGCCGCCGGCCTTGCCGCGGCCGCCGGCGTGGATCTGCGCCTTGACGACCCAGAAGTCGCCGCCAATGGCCTTGGCCGCGTCCACGGCCTCGTCGGAAGTGCGCGCAACGCGGCCGGCCGGGACGGCGATGCCGTAGTCACCGAACAGCTGCTTGGCCTGGTATTCGTGGAAGTTCATGCCGATACCTGTATGAGGAGGGGGTCGCGAACGGGGGCGGTATTGTCGCCGACCCGGCCCACCCAACGCAAAAAGCCCTGCGCCAGTCGCCCGGCCGCGAGGCATACTTGGCGCCATGGCCCCCGCCCCCCGCAAACTGCCCGGCCCCAGCCCCCAGCGCCGCGAGCTCTATTTCTTCAACCTCTACCGCATGCTGGAGGCGGCCCTGCTGGCCCTGGTGGCCTTCAGCCCGGCCGGGGAATACCTGCTGCAGATCCGCCAGCCGGCCCTGCTGCAGTCGGTCGTGGCTCTCTACGTGGTCGCCTCGGTCACCCTGCTGGTGGCCGGCTACCGCAGCGAACTGACGCCCTCGCGCCAGGCCGCGATCGGCCTGGGCATCGACATCGCGGTGGCCGCGGCGGTTTTTGGCACCACCTCGGGCAGCCAGGGCGGCGTGGCCCTGCTGCTGCTGTTCAACGTCGGTGCCGGCGCCCTGATCCTGTCCCAGCGCCTGGGCCTGGGTTTTGCCCTGGCAGCCAGCCTGGTGGTCCTGCTCGACAGCCTGTACCTGCGTACGCTGGACCTCGAAAACGCCCGCCCCCTTGCCGAATCGGTGATGTTTTCGGTGACCTACCTGGCCACCGCGGTGCTTTGCGAGCTGCTTAGCCGGCAGGTGCTCGAATCGCAGGCCCTGGCCGAACAGCGCGGCGAGGAGCTGGCCAACCAGGCCGAGATCAACGAACTGGTGATCCGGCGCATGCGCACCGGCATCCTGGTCGTGGACGGCGAACACCGGGTAAAGGTCTGCAACGAGGCCGCCTGGG
>CAZXTV010000472.1:0-1624 GCA_964643705.1 uncultured Arenimonas sp.
AGGCTGCCAGCGTCGGCCTGATCCTGGAAGGCTTCGTGGCTTTCCAGCGCGAACTATCGGTGGTGGCGGTGCGTGGCCGCGACGGCGAGCTGCGCACCTGGCCGCTGACCGAAAACTGGCACGACCACGGCATCCTTTCGGCCAGCCTGGCGCCGGCTAATGCCGACCCGGCGCTGGAAGCCCAGGCCCTGGACGCCGCGCGCCGCGTCGCCGAGGCGCTGGATTACGTGGGCGTGTTCGCGCTGGAGCTGTTCTTGAAGGACGGCGTCCTGGTCGCGAACGAAATGGCGCCGCGCGTGCACAACTCCGGCCACTGGACGATCGAGGGTGCGGAAACCTCGCAGTTCCAGAACCACCTGCGCGCGGTGCTGGGCCTGCCGCTTGGCAGCACCCGCGCCGTGGGCCATGCGGTGATGCTGAACTGGATCGGCGAGATGCCCGACGCCGCGCCGGTGTTGTCCGAGGCCTGCGGCCACTGGCACGACTACGGCAAGTCGCCGCGCGAAGGCCGCAAGGTCGGGCACGCGACGCTTCGCGCCGACAGCCCGACCGAACTGGCCGAAGCGCTGGCGCGCGTGGGCGCCGGATTGGGCCGCGAATCCCAGGTAACTCCCGTCATCGCCCGCCTGCGCCAAACCAACCTGTTGGAGCGCCTTCTGGCGCTAATCTTTTGCTTTGCCTGCGCCAAAGAACAGCTTCGCGCCTGAAGGCGCTCCTACAGGTTTTCCGCGTCGGCCAAGTTCCCGGCGTCGGGGGGGAATACGACGACGTGGGCGAGGTCGGGGAATACGCGCAGGCGGCTGCCGGGCTGGCGCTGCTGGTGGCTGGGCACCAGGGACATCAACACCGTGCCGTCGCCGAGGCGCAGCGTGTGCAGGGTTTCGGCGCCGCGGAAGGCAATGGCCGTCACTTCGGCTTCGATGCCACCTTCGTCCACCGGGCGCAGGTCGTCGGGGCGAAGCAGCACGCGCACTTCGCTACCGTCGGGCCAGGGCATCGGGCGGGCGACGTCCAGTTCACCCAGCGCCGTCGCGACGCGATTGCCCGGCATAACGCGCGCCGCCAGGAACCGTCCCTCGCCAACGAAAGATGCGACGAAAGGCGTCGCGGGGCGGTGGTAGAGCTCGAAGCCCGGCGCCCACTGCAGCAGTCGCCCGCCCTGCATCACGCCCACCG
This sequence comes from uncultured Arenimonas sp., assembly GCA_964643705.1. GTDB lineage: Bacteria > Pseudomonadota > Gammaproteobacteria > Xanthomonadales > Xanthomonadaceae > Arenimonas. The sequence continues at coordinate 1,177 of CAZXTV010000472.1, forward strand.
TGTCGGCGAACGCGAAGGCTTCTTCCTGGTCGTGCGTGACCAGCAGCGCGGCGATGCCCAGCTGCCGGAGCAGGCCGCGCAGGTCTTCTCGCAGCCGGCCGCGAAGGTCGGCGTCGAGACTGGAAAACGGCTCGTCGAGCAGCAGCAGGTCCGGTCGCGGCGCCAGCGAGCGCGCAAGCGCCACGCGCTGCTGCTGGCCACCGGACAATTCATGGGGGTAACGCTGGTCCAGCCCGTCCAGGCCAATCAGCGCCAGGGTTTCGCGGGTGCGCTCGATGCGCTCGCCCCGGCCCAGCTTGTGCAGGCCGAAGCCGACGTTGTCCGCGACGGTGAGGTGGGGGAACAGCGCCAGGTCCTGGAACACGAAACCCAGGCCGCGGGCTTCCGGGGCCAGGCGGATAGCGTCCTTGCCGCGCAGGCGCAGTTCGCCCGCGTCCGGCGCGTGGAA
>CAZXTV010000473.1:0-240 GCA_964643705.1 uncultured Arenimonas sp.
TTCGTCCAGAGCAACGTGTCCTCGTCGGGCCGGGGCGTTCTGCGCGGGCTGCACTACCAGTGGCCCAATCCGCAGGGCAAGTACGTCAGCGTGCTCGAGGGCGAGGTCTACGACGTGGCGGTGGACATCCGCAGAGGTTCGCCCACGTTCGGGGCATCCACCGCCGCCGTGCTCTCGGCGCAGAACAAGAGGCACTTCTGGATCCCGGAGGGGTTCGCCCACGGTTTCGTCGTGCTGTCC
>CAZXTV010000473.1:250-1624 GCA_964643705.1 uncultured Arenimonas sp.
CACTACGACAGACAGGCCGACGCCGCGATCCGCTGGAACGACGCCAGCCTCGGCATCGACTGGCCGGTAAGCGAACCGCTGTTGTCGGGCAGGGATGCGGCCGCGCCGTTCCTGGCCGACATCCCGGAACAACGGCTGCCGGTCTACTCGCCGTGAAGCTGCTGGTCCTGGGCGGCAACGGCCAGGTCGGCTTCGAGCTGCTGCGCAGCCTGGCCCCGCGGGGTGAAGTCCTGGCCCGCACGCGATCCGGGTCGCTCCCCGATGGCCGGCCTTGCCTGGTCGCCGACCTCACCGACCTGGCGTCCTTGCCGGACCTGCTCGATCGCGCGGGTGCCGACATCGTGGTCAATGCCACCGCCTACACCGCCGTGGACAAGGCCGAATCCGAGCCTGGGCTGGCGCATCGCCTCAATGCCGAGGCGCCGGCGGCGCTGGCGGCTGCCTGTGCCGCCAGGGGCGTCGGGCTGGTGCACTTCTCCACCGACTACGTATTCGACGGCAGCGCCACCCGCCCCTACCGGGAAGACGATGCCACCGCGCCGCTCGGCGTCTACGGCGCCAGCAAATGGGCCGGCGAACAGGCGGTGCGCGACAGCGGTGCCAGCCACAAGATTTTCCGCCTCTGCTGGGTCTACGGGCCGCGCGGCGCCAACTTCCTGCTGACCATGCTGCGCCTGGCCCGTGAACGCGCCCACCTTCGGGTCGTCGCCGACCAGGTCGGGGCGCCCACGGCGGCGCACCGGATCGCCGACGGCGTCGCCCGGGCCCTGGCCGTCCAGCCGCAGGCCAGCGGGACCTGGCACCTGGCCGCGGAAGGCCAGGCGAGCTGGCACGAGTTCGCCGCCGCGATCTTCAGCGGTGCGGTCGAACGCGGGCTGCTGCCGGCCGCACCCGGCCTGGAAGCCATCCCGGGCAGCGCCTACCCCACGCCAGCGCAGCGGCCGGCCTGGTCGCGGCTAGATACCGGGCGGTTCCAGCGCGACTTCGGTCTTCACATTGGTGACTGGCGCGACGGCCTCGACGACGTCCTGGACCAGTTGGCCAGGCAGACGCAGGGCCGCTGAGCCGATCGGTGGCCCCACTTTTTTGCTTACGTCGGGCGGTCTGCCTAACATGGCAGCTGGTTTACCGAGGCCGACCCGATGACCTTCCGCCCCTTGCTGTTCGCCCTGTTGCTTCCCGCCCTTGCGCCGTTCGGCGCGTACGCCGCCAAACCCTTCGACGCCCGCGACATGGTGACGCTGGAGAGTGTGTCTGCGCCGACCCTCTCGCCGGATGGCCGCAAGCTGGTCGTGGCGGTGCGCGAAGTCGACTTCGACGCCGATTCGGCCAGCACCGCGCTCTGGATCGAAGACCTGTTGGCGCGCGACGCCG
>CAZXTV010000474.1:0-1623 GCA_964643705.1 uncultured Arenimonas sp.
CCATGTTGCCGGTGTCGGGCGCGCTGCAGTTGAACACCTCGGGCGCATGCAGGGAGCGGCCGGTGAGTTCGGCGATGGGGGCGTAGTCGAGGTTGCTCAGGCCACCCCCGCGTTCGGCGTCGGGCAGGAACAGGTTCCACAGGCCCAGCGCCCGCGCCTCGGCCTTCAGGGCTTCGAGCTGCGGTGGGATCGACCAGCGCGTGGCCGGATCGGCGGCGTGGGCGGCGAAACCGGCTTCGGCCGGCACGACGCGGTCGGCGACGAAACGCGCGACCTCGGCCTGCAGCTGCAGGGAACGATCGGAAAACGTGAACAGCGACGACGTCTGCTTCATGCCGGCCTCAATAGTAGGTCCACAATTCCCGCTGGCCGTGAAGGTGCGGCAGGGCGTTCCAGCTGCCCAGGCGCAGGCGCGGGCCGTGCGGATGGAATTCGCTCACCGCGCTGTTGCGCAGGGAGAGGTTCAGTTCGACGGCGCGTTCGACGGGCACGTCCAGCGCCATCTGCGCCAGCCGGGAAATCACCCCGCCCGAGCTGAGCACCAGCACTTCGCCGTCGCCGGCCAGTGCCTGCAGGCTTTGCCCGGCGCGGCGCACGCGTTCGCCGAAGGTGTGCCAGGTTTCGGGCATGCCGGGCAGTTCGTCGCGCGCCCAGGCCAGCAGCGCCGCCTGCAGCATGGCGGCGACGTCGCGCGGCTGGCCGCTGCGGCTGGCCAGCACCACGGGGCTGTCGGCGTTGCGTTGCACGAAGGCACCGAACACCGCCTGGTGGTCGAATTCGGCGAAGCCGGGGTCCTGCACGGCCTCGGGCAGGCGCAGGCCGCGTTCGCCGAAGGCATCGATCACGCCCTGCGCGGTCTGGGCGTGGCGGCGCATGCCACCCACCACGACCGCCTCGAAACGATGCCCGCCCTGCGCCAGCCAGTCGCCCAGCCGCCGCGACTGCAGCTGCCCGCGTTCGGACAGTTGGTCGTAATCGGCGGCCCCGAAGCTCGCCTGTCCATGGCGAACCAGCAGCAGGCTCACTGGGGGTAGAACTCCTGCCGGAACGAGGCTTTCATCGGCGCCTGGCCCTGGACGGTGATCTCCAGTTCGAAGGTGAGCGTGTCCTGGCCGTTGATGGGGGCTTCGCCCAGGTAGTACAGGGCCTCGCCGTCACGCACTTCGCGCATGCGCACGCCGTTGCGCTGTCCGGCCAGGTTGGTCGCCACGGCCAGCACCTGCGCCGGCACCGCGACGTCGGCACCCGGTTCGCCGCGGCGCACCGAGACATTGAGCAAGGCGCGGTTGGCCGAGCGGGTGATGCCGTACTGGCGCGCGATCTCCGGCGTCAGCCGCGCGCTGGGCAGGGCGTTGAAATAAACGTACAGGTCGCCCACGCGCATCGAGTTGGCGCTGGCCGGCAGCGAAAGCGCGAAAAGCAGGGCGGCGGCGATCCAGGTCTTCAGGCGCATGGTCGTGCTCCGTGCGGGGAGAGGGCAATCATCGCGCCATGCCAGGCCGTCGTCCATGACCTGATGCCTGTAGGAGCGCCATCAGGCGCGAATCCCATCATTGGGGGACGCAAAGGCAAAAGAATAGCGCCTGAAGGGGCGCCGACAAGGGGCGGCAGGGATTTACGGAA
>CAZXTV010000475.1:0-1614 GCA_964643705.1 uncultured Arenimonas sp.
GCGCGGGGGCGTGCACGTAGTGGGTCGCGGGCGCGGCGGTGGCGGCGCGCGAAAGGCGCACCGACTCTTCGCCCTCGCGAATCTCGATCTCGGTGAGGTTGGACTCTTCGAGCAGGTCGATGAGTTTCTTGATCTTGCGCAGGTCCATGCAGGACTCCGGATGGGTCAGGTGGGGCGCTCGCGCGCCCGAAAAGGAAATCGGCGGGCGCGATCGGGTCGGTTCAGCGCGCGTCGTGGCCGAGACGGCGGATGGCGGCGGCCAGGGCGAAGCCGTAGCCGATCGGCCCCAGGCCGCAGACCAGCCCGACCGCGAGGTCGGTGAAATAGCTGGTGTGGCGGAACGGCTCGCGGGCGTAGGGATTGGACAGGTGGACCTCGATGAACGGGATCGCCACCGCGGCCAACGCGTCACGCAGCGCCACGCTGGTATGCGTGAAGGCCGCCGGGTTGATCAGGATGAAGGCGGTGCCGTCGCTGCGCGCGCGCTGCACGCGCTCGATCAACTCGTGCTCGGCATTGCTCTGGAAGCAGACCAGTTCGTGGCCTTCGGCCGCGGCACGGCGCGCCAGGTCGCTCTCGATCTCGGCCAGCGAGGTCCGGCCGTAGATATCCGGCTCGCGGCTGCCGAGCAGGTTGAGGTTGGGTCCGTTGAGGACAAGGATTTTCGCCACGACGCTCCCTCCGAAGGCGGGAGAGTGTCGTGCAAGCCGGTGTTCGTGTCCAGTTCGGCGAAGTTCGCCGGCTTTTGTCCGCGCTCAGTGCGGCGGGTCGCGGCCCATCCGTGCCCACTCCGCCAGTTCGCCGGCGCTGATCTCGCCGAGCTTCTGACCGAGCAGGCGGCCGTCGGCGCCGATCAGCACGCTGTAGGGCAGCACGCCGCGGAGATTGCCCAGCCGAGTCGAGAGATCGACCGCGCCGGGCGTGGCGATCCACACCGGCAGCGCCAGCCCGCGCTCGGCGACGAAATCGGCGACCAGTTTGGCGTCGTGTTCGAGGGCGATCGCCACCACGGCGATGCCGTCGCCGTCGCGGCGGGCGTGCCACTCGTCGAGAAGCGGCAGCTCGCGCACGCAGGGCGGACACCAGGTGGCCCAGAAGTTCACCACCACCGGGCGGCCGTCGAACTGGTCGAAGTCCTGCGGATGGCCGGACAGGTCGGGCAGACGGATCGGACCGCGGTGTCCGCCCAGCGCAACGACCTCGACGCCCGGCGGCGCCGGCGGCGCCGGCTGGCGCGCCGGGTCGAACCACCAGCGGCCGGCGGCGAGGCCGGCTCCGGCGGCGACCAGCGCCAGGCCGACGATGAGCAGACCCGGGCGCACCTCGCTCAGCCGCCGCGGGCGCGCTGCAGCGCCTCGGCCACGATGCCGTCGGTCAGCACGGTGGGCAGCACTTCGCCATCCCCGCCGCCGGCCGGGTAGACCACGTACAGCGGCACGCCGACCGCGCCGTGCGATTCGAGGAATGCGGTGATCGCCGGATCGACGTTGGTCCAGTCGCCCTTCATGTAGACCGCGCCACTGGCGGCCAGCGCCGCGCGAAAGCCGTCGCCGGCCAGCACGCGGCGCTCGTTGGCCTTGCAGGTGACGCACCAGTCGGCGGTCATGTTGACGA
>CAZXTV010000476.1:0-1612 GCA_964643705.1 uncultured Arenimonas sp.
GAACGGCCACTTCCTGCGCAAGGCGGCCGAAGCCGGCCGCGGCACCCAGACCCTGGTGCGCGACGTGCAGGAAGTGACCGAGGTGATGGACGCCCTGCTGGCCAAGCTCGACCGCCCGGCGATGCGCGACATCAGCATCGCCTGGCCGGGCGCCGCCGAGATGCACCCGGCGCGCATCCCCGACCTGTACGCAGGCGAGGCGCTTCAGGTGGTGGCCCGCGTCGACCGTCTGCAGGGCGCCGCGACCATCAGCGGCCTGCGCCCGCAGCCCTGGTCCCGGCAGCTGCCGCTGTCCTCGGGTTCGGCGGCGCCGTCGCCCGGCATCGGCCGACTCTGGGCCCGCGCCCGCATCGACACGCTGGAAGACGCCCTGCGCCGCGGCGGCGACACCGGGGAGCTGCGCCCGCAGATCGTAGACACCGCGCTGCGCCACGGCCTGGTGAGCCAGTTCACCAGCCTGGTCGCGGTGGACAAGACGCCGGCGCGCCCGAAGGACGAGGCGATGGGCAGCACCCGGATGATGAACGCGACGCCTGAAGGATCCCTGCAATTCGCGCAGGGCAGCATGGGCTGGCTGCGAGAACTGCTGCTGGCGCTGGCGCTCGCCCTGGCCTCGTTCCTGCTGCTGCGCGGGAGGGCCTGAGCCATGGCCACCCGCCTGCTGGCATGGATCGCCTGCACCGCCCTGCTCTGCCTCCTGCGCGAACCCGCGCAGGCCTGACCCCCGGAGGTTTGCCATGGTCCTGATCGTCGAACGCCGTGATCTTTCCCCGCTGCCGCCGCTGCTGCCGGCGCCCGATCCGGGCCCGCGCTCCACCGAACGCGCGCTGCGCCACATGCACTGGCACTTCGTGCCCGCCGACGCCAGCCCGCTGCTGCGGCGCCGGCCCTTCCCCCTGGTTTCCCCGCGGACGGCGCAGGAGGCGCCGTGACTTCATTGCCCGCCAGCCTCGCATCACGGATGCACCCTCGGGACAGGGAAGTCCCACCACCGGCGCTGCGGCGCTGGATCGGACGGGGCCTGATGCTGGCGGCACTGGCGCTGGGCGGCCATGCCGCCTGGCTGCCCGCAAAGGCCGCGCTGGCCCAGCAGTTGCTGGACCATGCCTGGAACGAAAGCCTGCAGGACGGCAGCACCCACCGGCCCTGGCCCTGGGCCGACACGCATCCGGTGGCGCGCCTGCAGGCGCCGCGGCTGGGCATCTCGCAGGTGGTGCTGGCCGGCGATGCCGGCCGGCCGCTCGCCTTCGGGCCCGGCTGGGCGGAAGCGAGCACGGCGCCGGGCGAGGTCGGCACGACGATCATCAGCGGCCATCGCGATACGCACTTCCGCTGGCTGGAAGATATCCGCAACGGCGACTGGGTCTCGCTCGAATCCGACCAAGGCCTGCGCCGCTACCGCGTCACGGGCCGCGAAGTCGTCGACTCCCGCACCACCCGCATCGCCACTTCATCGACCGACCAACTCGTCCTCGTCACCTGCTGGCCTTTCAACGCCACCGCCGCCCGAGGACCACTGCGGTACGTAGTGACGTTGGCGCCGATCTGAAGGGCATTCTTGACGCGGATTTACGCGGACAAACGCGGATAGAGCGAAGGGAGTGGGTCGGCG
>CAZXTV010000477.1:0-1608 GCA_964643705.1 uncultured Arenimonas sp.
TCTGTCGTCGGGTGGTCAATCATTCCGGGCCTCGCAACAGGGTAACGGCGGTATCGCCATAGCGGCGCTGGTCGCGCTGGTCAAAGCCGGCCGGTGGCAAGGGTGGGGTGCTTTCCTCCCAGACGATCATCGCGCCGGGGGCAAGCCAGCCGCCTTTTGCGGCTTGGGCAAGGGCAGCTTCGCCCAAGGCCTTGCCATAGGGCGGGTCAAGAAAGACCAGCGTGAAGGGCGCGCCGGGGTTTGGCGGCAGCCGGGTTGCGTCTTGCCGCAGGATCCGGGTTTCGCCTTCGGCCCGCATCCTGGCGATGTTCGCGCGCAACAGCGCCAGTGCTTTGGCTCCGTCATCGACAAAGACCACCTCTGCCGCGCCCCGGCTGAGCGCCTCCAGCCCCAGTGCGCCGGTGCCTGCGAACAGGTCCAGCACCCGGGCGCCGGCAAGGTGCGGCTGCAGCCAGTTGAACAGGGTCTCGCGCACCCGCTCGGAGGTGGGCCGCAGGCCGGGGCGGTCGGGCACGGGCAGCTTCGACCCGCGCAGCTTGCCGGCGATGATCCGGACGCTGCCCGGGGGGCCTTGGGTGGGACGCTGGTTCATCGGGGAGGCAGGGGGCCGGGTGGTAATATTCGCGCCATTGTCCGCGAAAGCAGCGCGATGTTCGATTTCCTGAAGAAAAAACCCGAAAAGACCGAACCGGCCACGCCTGGCGCCAAGCCGGCCCCGCCCGCGCGCAGTGGTTTCAGCCCCGACGACCTGGCCCGCGCCTTCACCGTGCACCAGGAGGAAAAGGCCGCGCGCCTGGAGGCCGAACGTGCCGAGGGCCGCGAGGCCATGAAGGGCGTGCTGGGCGAAAGCCTGCTCGCACGCAGCCTGGGCGGCCTGTTTTCGCGCAATCCCCAGCTCGACGAAGACCTGCTCGACGAGATCGAAACCGCGCTCATCACCGCCGACATGGGCGTGCCGGCCACCACCGAAGTGGTGGAACGCCTGCGCAAGCGCATGAAGAACCGCGACTTCGCCGACGTGCCGGCCCTGTTCCGGGCCCTGCGCAACGACCTGCTGGCGATGCTGCGGCCGGTGGCCAAGCCGCTGGAAATCGACCCGGCCGCCAAACCCTTCGTCATCCTTACCGTTGGCGTGAACGGCGTCGGCAAGACCACCACCATCGGCAAGCTTGCGCGACGTTTCCAGCTCGATGGCCACTCGCTGATGCTCGCCGCCGGCGACACCTTCCGTGCCGCCGCGGTCGAACAGCTCAAGATCTGGGGCGAACGCAACAACGTGCCGGTGATCGCCCAGGGCCAGGACGCCGACCCGGCCTCGGTGGCCTTCGATGGCCTGCAGGCGGCGAAGTCCCGCGGCATCGACGTGCTGATCGCCGACACCGCCGGCCGCCTGCACACCCAGCAGGGCCTGATGGCCGAACTGGGCAAGATCCGCCGGGTGCTGGCCAAGCTCGACGAACGCGCCCCGCACGAAGTGCTGATGGTTATCGACGGCACCACCGGCCAGAACGCCCTGAACCAGCTTCGCCAGTTCCACGCCGCGGTGAAGGTGACCGGCCTGGTGGTGACCAAGCTCGACGGCACCGCCAAGGGCGGCGTGGTGTTCGC
>CAZXTV010000478.1:0-1600 GCA_964643705.1 uncultured Arenimonas sp.
ATCGAGGATCATCGGCATGTGCGCGAAGTGCGGCACGGTCGCGCCCAGCGCCTTGTAGATGTTCACCTGGCGCGGCGTGTTGTTGACGTGGTCGTCGCCGCGGATGACGTCGGTGATGCCCATGTCCAGGTCGTCCACCACCACCGCGAAGTTGTAGGTGGCGTAACCGTCGGAACGGAAGATCACCAGGTCGTCGAGCTCGTCGTTGCTCCACTCGATGCGGCCCTTGATCTTGTCCTCGAACACGACGCTGCCGCCGATCGGGTTCTTGAAGCGGATGACCCGGTTCGGGTCGTCGCGTTTAGCTTCGTTGCGGTCGCGGTAGTAGCCGTTGTAGCGCGGCTTGAGGTTGGCCGACATCGCCGCCTCGCGCATGGCCTCGAGCTCTTCCTTGGTCTCGTAGGCGTAATAGGCGGTGCCGTCGGCGACCATCTTCTCGGCGACCTCCCGGTAGCGATCCAGGCGGTCGGTCTGGAAGATCGGGCCTTCGTCGTACTCCAGGCCCAGCCAGTCCATGGCTTCCAGGATGGCGTCGATGGCGGCCTGGGTGCTGCGCTCGCGGTCGGTGTCTTCCACCCGCAGGATGAACTGGCCACCGCGGCGGCGCGCCTCCAGGTAGCAGTACAGCGCCGTGCGGGCGCCGCCGATGTGCAGGAAACCGGTCGGGCTGGGGGCGAAGCGGGTGCGGCAGGTCATCGTGGGGGCCGGGTCGGGACGGTGGGCCGCGCATTTTACGGCAAAAGCCCGGGCGGGCCGGCCGGCTGCGCTACCATGGCGCGGTTCCCCCGTGATTTGGCCCGATGTCCCTGCGCCTGACCCTGCTTTCCCTGCTGCTGCCGATCGCTGCCCTCGCCTCGCCCACCCTGCCGCCGGCCGTGCCGGAACCGGCCGCGGAAGCGACACCGGCGGCGCCGGTGGCCCCGCGCGTGCTGCTGGTGACCAGCCTGGGCGAGATCACCCTGGAACTGGACGCCGCCGCGGCGCCGCGCTCGGTGGAAAACTTCCTGGCCTACGCCCGCGACGGCCACTACAACGGCACCATCTTCCACCGCGTGGTGCCCGGGCTGCTGGTCCAGGCGGGCGGTTTCACGCCCGACCTGCAGGCCAAGCCCACGCGGGCGCCGGTGCCCAACGAATCCGGCAACGGCCTGTCCAACCTACGTGGCACCGTGGTCGCGGCCCGCGACCGTGGCGTATCGGATTCGGCGACCACCCAGTTTTTCATCAACCTGGCCGACAACCCGGCCTTCGACCGCAAGGACGACACCGGCCCCTACACCTCGGGATACGCCGTGTTCGGGCGCGTGGTCCAGGGCATGGACGTGATCGAGCGCATCGCGGCGGTGCCGACCGGATCCCAGGGGGCGTTCAGCGGCTGGGTGCCGACCACGCCGGTGGTGATCGAACGCGTGCAGCTGCTGGAACCGTCGTCGCCATGAGCCAGCTTTTCGTGTCGGACCTGCACCTGGACGCAGGTCGCCCCGCCACCACCCAGGCCTTTCTCCAGCTGCTCCGGGGCGAGGCGCGCAGCGCCGGAGCGCTTTACATCCTGGGCGACCTGTTTGAAGCCTGGGTCGGCCACGACGATCCGGGCGAACCC
>CAZXTV010000479.1:0-1599 GCA_964643705.1 uncultured Arenimonas sp.
CCTGGGGCCTGCTGGGCAAACCCTCGCCCGACCGCCGCCAACTGGCCGACATCGCCATGACCCTGCACCGGGCCCTGCTGGCCTGGCGCCAGGGCCGGGGCGAGATCCCCAAGGCCATGACCCTGGGCGAGGGCGCGCCCGAGGTGCTGCCGCGCTTCGTGTCGCTGGGCGCCACCGACAACCTGTTCCTCATCTTCCTCGACGACAGCCGCCTGTATTCGGACCGCGCCGAGGAACTGACCCTGGCCACCCTGGGCCGGCTGTCGGCCTCGATCGCCCACGAGATCCGCAACCCGCTGGCGGCGATCATGTATTCGGTGCAGCTGCTGGAGGAAACGGCGCAGTTGCCCGAAGCCGACCAGCGCCTGCTCGAGATCATCCATACCCAATGCCAGCGCATGAACGGCATCGTCCAGGACATCCTGGGCCTGGCCCGGCGCGAGCGCAGCCAGCCCGAGTCGATTGACATCAGCCAGTTCGCCCGGCGTTTCGTCGATGAATACCGGGCCAGCCATCCGCTGGAAACCGATGTGCTGCAGGCGGTCAGCGAGCGCAGCGTGCTGGCCATGGCCGACCCGCGCCACCTGCACCAGGTGCTGACCATCCTGGTGCAGACGGCGGTCGGATCGACCGGACCGCGCAGCGCCGCCGCCAAGGTCACCGTGGCCGTGCGCAGCTCGCCGCTGGGCGCGCCGCCGGAGCTGAACGTGATGGACCGCGGCCCCGGCATTCCCTCGGCGGTGGCCGAACAGATCTTCACTCCCTTCTATACCACCAGCGAACACGGCACGGGCCTGGGCCTGTATATCGCCCAGCAGCTGTGCGAAGCCAACCAGTGCACCCTGAGCTACCAGCCCGTCCCCGGCGGCGGCAGCTGCTTCCGCATCATCCTGCCGCCGGGCATGACCCTGATGCAGGACGAAGACCGGCCCGGGCGGCTCAATCTGGCCTGAAACACCCGGCTTCGGCTAATGTACGGGGGTCCCCAGCCCCCCGAACCCGCATGGCCAATGCCCGCAGCGCCCTGGTAGTAGATGACGAGCGCGACATCCGGGAGCTTCTGGTCCTGACCCTGGGCCGCATGGGCCTGCGGGTGGATACGGCGGCCGACCTGGCGTCGGCCCGGGCGCAGCTGGCCCAGGGCGACTACGACCTGTGCCTGACCGACATGCGCCTGCCCGACGGATCGGGCCAGCAGCTGATCGAACACATCGCCCAGAAGTATCCCGACACGCCGGTGGCGATGATCACCGCCTTCGGCAACGTCGAGGCGGCGGTGACGGCCCTGAAGGCCGGCGCCTTCGACTTCGTCACCAAGCCGGTGGACCTGGCCGTGCTGCGGCGCCTGGTGCAGCACGCGCTGGAACTCAACCAACAGCGCAAGGCGGCCCCGGCCAGCGCCCGCCTGCTGGGCGAATCAGCGCGCATGCAGCAGCTGCGCCAGACCATCCACCGTGTCGCCCGGAGCCAGGCGCCGGTGTACATCAGCGGCGAATCTGGCAGCGGCAAGGAATTGGCGGCGCGCCTGATCCACGAGCAGGGCGCGCGCCACGATCAGCGCTTTGTGCCGGTGAACTGCGGTGCGATTCCGGAAAACCT
>CAZXTV010000480.1:0-1599 GCA_964643705.1 uncultured Arenimonas sp.
TCCCGGTCCTCGGTCAGCACCCGCAGGGCGATGCGGGAATGGCCGTTGTAGAAGCCGCGGCCGACCCACTTGCCGGTGTTGTCGACGATGTCCACGATCGTGCCCGGCTTGGGCTTGGCCACGGGCTTCTCGACCATCTTCTGGAAGATCCAGGGATGGTTGGAACGGCGTTCGATCTTGAGCTGGATGACGGGCAGGGCGGCGTTGTTCATCCGCGAATGATACCGGGGCTAGCCCGGGGGCGCTGGCGCCTGGTTCGCCACGGCCATCTCGACCCGGTCGCCGCCGGCCCGCTTGGCCCGGTACATGGCCTGGTCGGCCCGCTTCAGCAGGTCGTCCAGGTCCTCCTCCACCAGCGCTGCCTGGGCCACCCCTATCGACAGCGGTACCGGCACTTCCATGCCCTGCACCCGCAGGTGCTCCTGCGACAGGGCCGTGCGCAGCCGCTCGGCCACGACCCGGGCGCCGGCCGCGTCGGTGCTGGGCAGCAGGGCCACGAACTCGTCGCCGCCCAGCCGCGCCAGCAGCGCCTCGCCGCGCAGCACCAGGCGGGCCCGGTCGGTGAGGTGCTGCAGCAGCCGGTCGCCGGCCTCGTGGCCCAGGCTGTCGTTGACGCCCTTGAAGCGGTCCAGGTCGATCAGCAGCGCCGACAGCGGCCGCTGGTAGCGGCGCGCCTCCGACAACAGCCGTTCACCCTGCTCGACCAGGCCGCTTCGGGCCAGCACGCCGGTCAGCGCGTCCACCGAGGCCAGCTTGCGCAGGTCGTCGTAGGCCCGCTCGGTGTGCATCAGGATGAAACCCAGGCTCAGGAAGGTGACGCCGACGCAGGCGTACATGAACACCACCAGGTCGCTCGGGCCGGCCTCGAGCAGGCTGCCGTCGGCGCGCATCGCCAGCGCATGCTCGACGAAGCGCCAGCCGGCCACCAGCACGCCGAAGGCCGCGAAGGCCCCGGTGAATCGCGTGGCGGAAAAGCCGCCGCTGTGGAAGGCCGGCGCCAACGCCGAGCTGATCCCGGTGAACAGGATGATCGCGGTGGTGGAATTGACCAGCACCCGGATGCTGTAGTGCGGCCAGACTTCGGAAAACAGCACCAGCCCCGCCACGGCGACCGCCACCGCGGCCCACCACAGCCAGCGATGCTCCGGCAGCCCGCGGAAACCGCGCACCGCGCGGCACATCTCGGCGAATCCAAGCAGCAGCAGGCCGTTGCCCAACGGGATCGAGACAACGTCCGGAATGTAGCCGCGGACCGCCAGCAGCAGCCAGGCCATCGGCTGCAACACCAGGCCCACGGTCCAGATGCGCAGGTGGCGGCGGCGGTCGATCGGGAACGAGCGCCCGGCCTGCGCGAGCAGGACGACCGTCAGGGCGCTGAGCAGCACCCCGACCAGCATCACCGAACGAACATCCAGCTCCATCCGCGACTCCGCGCGCCCTTGCGGCGCAACATTAACCTACCCCGGGCCCGGCCGGACCGTCCGTGATTGGCATCAAGTTCATCCTTCGTGCCAGACTCTGCCCCGTAGAAGGGGAGTAGCTCCCGCTGCCGAGATCGTCATCACGGGCCCGGACCCTCGTCCAAAGCCCCGGTACGGC
>CAZXTV010000481.1:0-1593 GCA_964643705.1 uncultured Arenimonas sp.
CACGCCGCTACGCCGACTACCCGATGCAGTTCGCCGACTTCAACATGCTGGCGTCCATCGGGGCCTTCGGCTTCGGCTTCATGCAGGTCTACTTCTTCGTCTTCGTCGTGCTGCCGATGATGCAGGGCAAGGGCGAGAAGGCGCCGCAGCGTCCGTGGAACGACCCGGACGGCCGCGGCGCCGAGGGCCTGGAGTGGGAAGTGCCGTCGCCGGCGCCCTGGCACACCTTCGAGTCGCCGCCCAAGCTCGACGCCACGGCCACCAAGGTGGTGGGCTGAGGACCGGATGATGACGGACCGGCGGCAACGCAAGAGCAACCTGCGCCTGGCGTTGATCCTGGCGTCGCTGGCGGCCGTGTTCTTGGCCGGCTTCGTCGCCAAGATCGTGCTGCTGGGTCCCAACTGAGCACAAGCGATGGCTGATTCCCGACCCTCCGACGTCGCCGGCGACAACCGCCGCATGCTGGGCAAGCTCGCGGTCGTGGCCGCGCTGATGTTCGGCTTCGGCTACGCGCTGGTGCCCATGTACCGCGCGATCTGCGAGGCGCTGGGCATCAACGTGCTGTCGGTGTCCGAGCAGCGCGTGGCCCAGGGTTGGCTGGGCGGCAGCAAGAGCACGGGCAACACGCAGGTCGACACCAGCCGCACCGTCACGGTCGAGTTCGACGCCAACGCGCGCGGCCCCTGGGGCTTCAAGCCGGCGGTGTCGTCGCTGCAGGTGCACCCGGGCGAGCTCGCCACGGTGATGTACCGCTTCCGCAACGAGCAGAACCGCACGATGGCGGCGCAGGCCATCCCCAGCTACGCGCCTCAGCAGGCGCGGTCGCACTTCAACAAGCTCGAGTGCTTCTGCTTCAACGAGTACACGCTGCAGCCGCTCGAGGAGAAGGAGTGGCCGGTCGTGTTCGTGATCGATCCCAAGCTGCCGCGGGACGTCACCACGATCACCTTGTCCTACACCTTCTTCGAGGTCGGCGGCAAGGTGCCGCCGGCGCCGACGAGCGCCCTGGTCGACAAGGCCGGGCCGGGACCGAGCTCATGAGCGACGATCTCAGGCAGGTCGTGGCGCGGCCGCTGTCGTTCGCGCAGACGGTCAAGGCCGTCGCGTGGTCCTTCGTCGGCCTGCGCCAGGGCGCCGGCTACCAGGAGGACGTGCAGAAGCTCAACCCGCTGCACGTCATCATCGCCGGCCTCGCGGCCGCGGCACTGTTCGTGCTCGCGCTCGTGCTGCTGGTGCAGTGGGTGGTCGGCAGCGGCGTCGCCGGCTGATCCCCAGACCCCGTTTCGACACGTTTTCGACAGGTTTCCGACAGGTTCGAGGAGAGAAGATTCCATGGCGGCCACGACTCCCGCGGGCACGACCCCGTACTACTACATCCCGAACCCGTCGCGCCACCCGGTGCTGATGGCGGCCGGGTTGTTCGTGCTCATCTTCGGCGCGGCCCAGTGGGTCAACGGCCACGGCTGGGCGGCCTACGTGGTGCTCGCCGGCCTGGCGATATGGCTCACGGTGCTGTTCCAGTGGTTCCGCGAGGCGGTGGGCGAGAGCGAGGGCGGCCTGTACTCCGACCGCATTGACGTCAGCTTCCGCTGG
>CAZXTV010000482.1:0-1588 GCA_964643705.1 uncultured Arenimonas sp.
ATCAGCATCACGCCCGAGGCGATGTTCGAAAGCGAGTCCTTCAGCGCCAGGCCGATCGCCAGGCCGGCGGCGCCAAGCACCGCCAGCATCGAGGTGGTGGGTACGCCCAGCGCATCGAGCGCCGCGACGAACACCACCACCAGGCCGATCGCGTAGGCGATGTTGCGCAGGAAGTCGCGCAGGATCTGTTCCATGCCGGCCCGGACCATGACCCGGTCCAGCCCTTTCGACAGCAGGCGCGCCACCCACAGGCCGACGAGCCCGATGGCCAGGGCCACGGCGATGCGCCAGAGCCAGTCGGACTGCGCGACCTGGACGGCGAGGTCGCGCGTGGTGTTCACCGGATCGGCAAGCAGGCTGGCGACCGCCATCACTTCGCCTTGAGCTTGGCCAGGCGCAGCCAGGTGTCGACCACGGTGTCGGGATTGAGCGACACCGATTCGATGCCCTGCTGCATCAGCCAGTCGGCGAGGTCGGGGTGGTCGGACGGGCCCTGGCCGCAGATGCCGATGTACTTGCCCTTGGCGCGGGCGGCCGAGATCGCCATCGACAGCAGCTTCTTCACCGCCGGGTCGCGCTCGTCGAACAGCTCGGCGACGATGCCCGAATCGCGGTCAAGGCCCAGCGTGAGCTGGGTGAGGTCGTTGGAGCCGATCGAGAAGCCGTCGAAGATGTCGAGGAACTCGTCGGCCAGCAGGGCGTTCGACGGCAGCTCGCACATCATGATCACCTTCAGGCCGTTCTCGCCGCGCTTGAGGCCGTTGGCTTCGAGCGTGCGGATCACCGCACGGCCTTCCTCGAGCGTGCGCACGAACGGGATCATGATCCAGCAGTTGGTCAGGCCCATCTGGTCGCGGACCTTCTTCACCGCGCGGCATTCGAGCGCGAAGCAGTCGCGGAAGTCCGGGTGCACGTAGCGCGAGGCCCCGTTGGCGTATTCGTTGGACTTGAAGTCCGACAGGCGCACGATCACCGGGTTGGGCGCGAACGCCGCGGTGAGCGTGGCGATGCCCTCGACCAGGCGCTCGACGTAGAACTCGACCGGGCTGGCGTAGCCGGCGGTGATCTGGTCGATCTGCTTCTTCAGCTCCGGCGACTGCTGCGAATACTCGAGCAGGGCGCGCGGATGCACGCCGATCTGGCGGGCGATGATGAACTCGAGCCGGGCCAGGCCGATGCCCTGGTTGGGCAGCTGCGCGAAGTCGAAGGCACGCTCGGGGTTGCCGACGTTCATCATGATCTTCAGCGGCGCCGGCGGCATGTTGCCCAGGTCGGTGGTGATGACCTCGAAGCCCTGCAGGCCGGAATAGATGAAGCCGGTGTCGCCCTCGGCGCAGGAGACCGTGACCTCGGCGCCGTCGGGAATGGTCTTCATGGCGTCGCCGGTGCCGACCACGGCGGGCACGCCCAGCTCGCGGGCGATGATCGCCGCATGGCAGGTGCGGCCACCGCGGTTGGTGACGATGGCGGCGGCGCGCTTCATGATCGGCTCCCAGTCGGGGTCGGTCATGTCGGCGACCAGCACGTCGCCGGGCTGCACTCGGGCCATCTCGGCGACGCTGCGCACGATGCGGACCGTTCCCGCGCC
>CAZXTV010000483.1:0-1587 GCA_964643705.1 uncultured Arenimonas sp.
CCCGCACGGACGCAATCTTGTAGGCGCGCCTTCCGGCGCTAATCTTTTGACTGGGCCTTGGCCAAAGACGGCCTCCGCGCCTGACGGCGCTCCTACAGTGTTCTTTAGTGGCCGCGGCTCACGGCGTAACGCGCCAGCCCACGCAGCGCCTGCGACCATTCCGACTCGGGCAGGGTTTCCAGGGCTGCTTCGGCGCGGTCGGCGTAAAAGGCCGCGCGTTCGCGGCTGTAGTGAATGCCGCCGGATTGGCTGATCGCCGCCAGCACCTCGGGCATCGCTGTGGCGTCGCCGGTTTCGATGGCCTGCCGCAGCCGGGCGCGGACGTCATCGCCGGCGTGGGCCATGGCGTGGATCAGTGGCAGGGTGGCCTTGCCCTCGGCCAGGTCGTCGCCCAGGTTCTTGCCCAGGGCGTCGGCGTCGGCGGTGTAGTCGAGCACGTCGTCGGCGATCTGGAAGGCCAGGCCCAGGTTCATGCCGAAGTCGTGCAGGCGCTGCTGGGTGCCGGCGTCGGCCCCGGCCTGCAGCGCGCCCAGGCGGGTCGCGGCCGCGAACAGCACCGCGGTCTTGCGCTCGATCACCCGCAGGTAGGCGGCTTCGTCGGTGTCGGGGTTGTGCACGTGCAGCAGCTGCAGCACCTCGCCTTCGGCGATCTGGTTGGTGGTGTCGGCCAGGATGCGCATGACCGGCATCGAGTCGAGTTCGACCATCAGCTGGAAGCTGCGCGAATACAGGAAATCGCCGACCAGCACGCTGGGCGCGTTGCCCCACAGCGCGTTGGCGGTGCGCCGGCCGCGGCGCAGGTCGGATTCGTCCACCACGTCGTCGTGCAGCAGGGTCGAGGTGTGGATGAACTCGATGATCGCCGCCAGCTGGTGCGTCCGCGGGCCGCCGCCGCCCAGGGCCTGGGCCGCCAGCACGACCAGCATCGGCCGCAGGCGTTTGCCGCCGGCGGCGACGATGTGTTCGGAAATCTGGTTGATCAGCACCACGTCCGAGGCCAGCCGGCCGCGGATCAGGGCGTCCACGGCCGCCATCTCGCCGGCGGCGAGGGCCTGGACCTGGGTGATGCCGGGCAGGAAACGGGGGCGGGGCTGGGCGGACATGCCGCGATTATACGTTTCCCGGCCCCCATTCCGGGCGGTTTCCGACCCCGGCCGGGGCTAATGGCCGGTGGCCCGGGCGGCGAAGGCTGGCATAATCGGCCCTTCATACAGCTGAACCCTACAAAGGCGGATCGCCATGGCGCGTGGTGTCAACAAAGTCATCCTGGTCGGAAACCTCGGCAACGACCCCGACATGAAATACACGCAGGGCGGCATGGCCATCTGCACCCTGTCCCTGGCCACCAGCTCGGTGCGCAAGGACAAGGAAGGCAACCAGCAGGAACGCACCGAGTGGCACCGCGTGAAGCTGTTCGGCAAGCTCGGCGAGATCGCCGGCGAATACCTCAAGAAGGGTCGCCAGGTGTATATCGAGGGCGAGATCCGCTACGACAAGTTCACCGGCCAGGACGGCCAGGAAAAGTACATCACCGAAATCGTCGCCAACCAAAAGCAGATGCTCGCCGGCGCCGGCGGAGAAGGAGGC
>CAZXTV010000484.1:0-1584 GCA_964643705.1 uncultured Arenimonas sp.
CGCGCGGGCCGGTGTCGCGCAGGTGCAGGCGAAGTCCTTCCACCGCCACGAAGGTCGAGGGTGGGGCGGCCCAGCGCTCCTCCAGCGCCGCACGGCGCCCGTCGGGCGTGTAGAGCCAGATGGCGAGGCCCAGCATGACGACCAGCAGGCCTATGAGGATCCAGATCATGATGCGCAGCAGCATGGCCCCAAGCGACGCCATTCCGGCGCGGATGTCCAGCCGTTCACTTGCCCGAATAGACGCGAACGAGCCAGCGCGGCGGCACCCCAAGGAACCACAGCGTCAGCACGCAGATGTTGCGCGCCGAGCGCAGCCCCCAACCCTCGCGCCGCCAGCGCGCGGCGGAAGTGATGGCCTGCGCCGGCATGGCCTTCACCGCCGTCACGCCGATCGGCGCGAAGGGCCCGCGGCCGCTGGCCGCGGTGAGGAGGCTCAGCACGCGGGCCGGTTCGGGCCCGACCATCGGCCAGTCGAAACGCCAGGTCCAGTTCGGCCCACCGAGCGTGCCCGGCGTGTTCATGCGCTGGCTGCCGGGCAGGCCGAGCACGTCCTGCATCGGGAAGATGGCCACGTTGGCCACCGAATTGAGGGCGCCGCGGATCATCGCCCAGTGCACGTCGTGCCCGCCGCAGGCCAGGTAGGTGCCGGCGAACCGGCGTTCCTGGTCCTTGGCGTTATCCCACCAGCCGCGCGCGGTGTCGTTGTCGTGCGTGCCGGTGTAGACCACCGTGGCGCGCTCGTACATGTGGGGCAGGAACTCGTGGTCGCCGCCGCCGCCGAAGGCGAACTGCAGGATCTTCATGCCCGGGTAGCCGCAGGCGGCGCGCAGCGCGTGCACGTCGGGCGTGATGTAGCCCAGGTCCTCGGCGACGATCGGCAGCTGGCCGAGCTCGGCGGCAATGGCGTCGAAGAGGTCCTGCCCCGGGCCCTTGAGCCAGCGCCCCTGGCGCGCGTCCGGGCTGTGTGCCGGGATCTCCCAGTAGCCGGCAAAGCCGCGGAAGTGGTCGATGCGGAAGACATCGGCCTGGTGCAGCATGCGGCGCACCCGCGCCGTCCACCAGGCATAACCTTCCTGCTTCATGCGGTCCCAGCGGTACAGCGGGTTGCCCCAGCGCTGGCCGAGCGGGCCGAGGTCGTCGGGCGGCACGCCGGCCACCACGGCGGGCTGGAAATCCTCGCCGAGCTGGTAGAGGTCGGGGCGGCTCCAGCAGTCGGCGCTGTGGTGGGCGACGAAGATCGGCAGGTCGCCCATCAGGTGGATGCCACGCGCGTTGCAGTAGGCCTTGAGCATCGCGCCCTGCGCGTCGAAGCACCACTGCACCCACTGCCAGAAGCCGATCTCGGCGGCGTGCTCCGCCCGCGCCGCCTGCATCGCCGCCGGTTCGCGCGCGGCCAGCGGCGCCGGCCAGGCCCACCAGGGCTGCCCGCCGTGCGCCGTCTCCAGCGCCATGAACAGGGCGTAATCGTCCAGCCAGCCCGCCTGCTCGGCGACGTAGTTCGCCAGTGCCGCGCGGTCGGCGTCGCCGGCGCGTGCGCCGAAGCCGGCGTAGGCCGCGCGCAGCTGGGCCATGCGCCAGGGCACG
>CAZXTV010000485.1:0-1582 GCA_964643705.1 uncultured Arenimonas sp.
GCCTGGGAGTTCGCGACGCCCACGGTGCCGCCGGTCTACTTCCTGGACACCCGCACGCAGCGCGGTCATCAGGATGGCTTCAAGCGTTCACGCTCGGGTGCGCCGGCCTACCTGAAGACACCGGAGGCCTGGGCGAACACGCTCAAGCAGCTCAAGGCGATCATCAAGCAGCACGGCAAGTCGGTGCCGCTGGTGTTGGTCGCGGCGGCGCCGATCTTTGGCTACGAAACCATCGACTCGCTGCAGTGGACGGCGTCCCGCGTCACCGGCCCCTACAAGTTCGACCTGGAGGGCTGGGCGGCGAACCAGGGCCACCTGTTCACTTTCCTGCTGATGTGCGGCGATGCCGACGTGGTGGTGCTGTCGGGCGACGTGCACTACGCCTTCACCTCCACCGCGGCGTTCTCGGTGTTCGACGGGGACTACATCCGCTTCGCCCAGCTGAAGTTCCCGGGCATCTCCTTCCCCCGTACCGGCAGCGGCGCAACGCCGACCTTCGAGCACCTGTACTCGTCGCGCTTCCTGCAGCTCAATTCCAGCGCCCTCAAGAACTATGCCTCGGGGCTGCTCGCCCATACTTCGACCGGCCGCGCATCGCATGGGCACATCGTCGATACCTCGTTCGACATCGTCGAGGGATTCTGGAAAGCCCCGGACCTGTTCAAGGTGGTGCCCAGGCCGCAGATCGCGCCGGCCTTCGACCTGGTCAAGGTGTCGCTGGACAATGCCAGGCCGAACTTCGTGCTGCAGCAGCAGGTCAACGATGCGGGCAACTCCGCTTACCTCCCGAAGCACAACCTGGGACTAGTGTCGATCCTCGGCCGGCGCGTCGACAACGTATTCCTGGTGGACGGCATCGCCACCAGCAAGCGCTCGTGGGATTTCGCTTCGAACGGCCACTGGGAGCCGAAACTACCAGCCAGCAGCCCATGATTAGACCCCGCCGTGCACCTGTGCCACCATCGGCCCGCCGGGCCCGCCCCGCCTGCTGACCAGACGCCCCCACGGCAGGTCCTGCGCCTTCGATCTTTCCTCGACAGGAGTAAGCAGATGCGCAAGTTCGCCACTTCGGCCAAACGCGGCCTCTTCGTTCTCTCCCCCTGATGTTGCTCGCGGCGATGTCCGTTTCGGCCGCCGTTCCCTCCGACAACAGCGTGCCGGCCGCGGTGCGCGAAGCGCTGCAACGCGACCTCGACCTGTCACCGGGCCAGCTGGCCCAGTACCTGAAGGTCGAGCGGCAGGCCATCCAGCAGCAGAAGCAGCTGGCGTCGGCGCAGGGCGAGCGTTATGCCGGCAGCTGGCTCGAACGCAAGGCCAATGGCGACTACCAGCTGGTCGTGGCGACCACTTCGCTGCAGCCGCAGCGCGGCCCGGCCGATACCGATTTCCGCAACGTACGGCATAGCCTTTCGGCGCTGGGCAGCGCCAAGCGCGAGCTCGACACGCTGGCCACCCGCGGCGCGAAGGCACCCGACGGCGTTTACGGCTGGTTCGTGGACGTGCGCAACACCAGCGTGACGGTGCACGTCGCGCCGGGCGCCCAGGCGCAGGCCGT
The DNA here is from genome assembly GCA_964643705.1 of uncultured Arenimonas sp. GTDB lineage: Bacteria > Pseudomonadota > Gammaproteobacteria > Xanthomonadales > Xanthomonadaceae > Arenimonas. The sequence goes on from CAZXTV010000485.1 coordinate 1,556, forward strand.
TGATTTCGTCGCCGCCAGCGGTGCCGA
>CAZXTV010000486.1:0-1580 GCA_964643705.1 uncultured Arenimonas sp.
TTCCATGGCACCTTGGTCGCGCAGGGTGCCTTCTCGCTCTACACCCGCGACGTGCTGGAGCAGGTCAATGGCTGGCCGGAGTGCGTGGGCGAGGACATCGTGGTGTCCTGGGCCATCCTCGAGACCGGCGCGCGGATCGGTTACTGCGAGGAGGCCTGCCTGTTCACCCAGGTGCCTGACCGCATCGGCCAGTTCTCGCGCCAGCGCCAGCGCTGGTCGCGCGGCCTGATGGAGGCCTTCGCACGCCACGGCAAGCTGCTGTTCAAGGCCCGCCTGAGCACGCTCTTCATCTGGTGGAACCTGCTGTTCCTGCCGATGGACCTGGTGTTCACCCTGGTCTTCATCCCCGGCATCGTCGCGGCGTTCTTCGGCTACTACTGGGTCGTGGGCGTGATGACGCTGTTCGTGCTGCCGCTGGCGCTGTTCTGGAATGCGGTCATCTTTCACGTGCAGCAGCGCATGTTCAAGGCGCAGGGCCTGGAGGTGCGCCGCAACGTCAGCGGCTTCCTGGTGTACTCACTTTTCTACACGTTGTTCCTGCAGCCAGTCTGCGTCGTGGGTTACGCCGCCGAGCTGTTGCACACGCGCAAGACCTGGGGAACGAAATGAGCCGTCCTGCTTTCACGCTGCTGGCCTTGGCCCTGGTCGCGGCGCTGCCGGCCGCAGCCCAGTCCGCGCAGGCTGCCCGCGCCGAGGGCTTCGTGTCCTCCGATTCCGATGGCAACGACGTCGAGCGCTATTCGCTGGGCTGGGACTTCCAGCGACGCGACATCGAGCACTGGTGGGGTGTGCGCGCCGAGCGGGCGCACTTCTCGGGCGAGGGCTGGAGCGAGCGGGAAGAGCGCCTGCACCTGCGCGCCGCCGGCGGCGACGGCGGCTGGCGCTGGCGGGGCGAGGTCGGCAGCAACGGCGACGACCTGCTCGGCAGCGCCAGCATCCACAGCACCGACGCCTACCGGAAGGAGTTCTTCCTCGAGCGCGACGTGCTCGAGACCCGGCAGGGCATGGCGGAGGGGCTGCTGAGCACCTTCGCCGGCGCCGCCATGGACTTCCCGCTGTCGGCCCGATGGAGCGCCAATGGCCTGGTCGGGCTGCAGGACTTCGGCGGCGACAACCTGCGCCGCCATGTCCGGGGCGCCTTGGTCTATGGCCTGGCGCCGTCCCAGGGTCTGAGCCTGCAGCTTCGGGTGCGCCAGGCCAACGACAGCGTCCGCCAGGAAGCCGACTACTTCGCGCCGGGCCGCTATCGCCAGGCCCTGGGGGTGATCTCGATGCGCCGCTTCGTCGGCGGCTACCAGTGGCGGGCCACCGCGGGCTATGGCCGCCAGGACTTCACCGGCGTCGGCAGCCAGCCCTCGCGCCTGCTGGAACTGGACTTCCAGACTCCGAAGGACCGGGGCTACTACCTGCGCGCCACGGCCGGCTACTCGGACGCGCCGGCCAACACCGCCAGCGGCGCTTCGGACTACAGCTACCGCTACGCGCGGGTCGAGGGCGTCTGGGAGTTCTGACCCGGCGCGGCGGCCCGGCAGGGGCCAAAAAAAAAGGGCCGCCGTAGGCCGGCCCGGTCTTTAGGACGA
>CAZXTV010000487.1:0-1577 GCA_964643705.1 uncultured Arenimonas sp.
AAAATCGTCGCCCTTGTGCTGCCGCAGCGTCAGCATGTCCAGCAGGCCCTGGGTCGGGTGCGCCGCGCGCCCGTCACCCGCGTTGATGACCCGCGTGCCCGGGTTCGCGCCCGCCGCCAGTTCCGCCACCGCACCGTCGTCGGCGTGGCGGATCACGAACAGGTCCACGCCCATCGCCTCGATGGTCTTGAGCGTATCGAGGGCCGACTCGCCCTTTTTCGTCGACGACGTCGCCACGTCGAAGTTCAGCACGTCCATGCCCAGCCGCGTCGCCGCCAGCTGGAAGCTGCTGCGCGTGCGCGTGGACGGCTCGAAGAACAGGGTGCAGCAGGTCCGCCCGGGGTGCCGGCCACGCGCACCGGTGCCGGCGTGCGCGTGCGGGCGCAGCAGTTCGGCCTGGCCGAGCAACTGGCGCAGCAGCGGCGCCGGCAGGCCGTCGAGGGTCAGCAGGTGGCGCAGGCGGCCGTCGGGCGTCAGCTGGAGCTCGTTCATGGTTGGGTTTGCGGCATCGGGGGAAGGTGGGAACCGGGGTCGGCCAGCCAGCGCTCGAGGATGATCACGGCGGCCAGGGCATCGAGCTGTTCGGCCTGGTGGCGCTTGCGGGTGCCGGCGGCGCGGCCGGCGGCGAAACGGCGGGAGGCTTCGACCGAACTGCTGCGTTCGTCCACCGGATGCACCGGCAGGCCATAGCGCCGGCCCAGTTCGCGGGCGAAACCGCGGGCGCGCTGGCGCGCGGGCTGGTCGCCGCCGTCGAGCGTGGCCGGGTCGCCCACGACCAGGGCGTCGGGCCGCCATTCCCTGAACCACAGGTCCAGCCGCGCCCAGTCCGGACCGGCCTCGCGCACCTCCAGCACCCCCAGTTCGCGGGCGGTGCCCGACAGGGTGTTGCCCAGCGCCACGCCGATGCGCCGGGCACCGACGTCGAAGGCCAGCAGGGTCACGGGGCCGGTCATGCGTGGCCGGCGTAGTCGGCCAGGCGCTCGATGTCGACACCCAGGCAGCGGGCGGCCGCATGCCAGCGCCCGGCCATCGGGGTGTCGAACAGCACCGCCGCTTCCGACGGTACCGTCAGCCAGCTGTTGGCGGCCAGTTCGGCTTCCAGCTGGCCGGCTTCCCAGCCGGCGTAGCCCAGGGTCACCAGCAGGTTGGCGGGGCCGTTGCCGGCAGCGGTGGCCTCGAGGATGTCGCGCGAGGTGGTGACCGCCAGGCCGTTGCGCAGGCGCAGGGTGGATGCCCAGGCGCGGGGGTCGTCGTGCAGCACGAAACCGCGGTCGGGCTGCACCGGGCCGCCGGCCAGGACCTCCCGGGCCGCCAGCGCGGCGTCGTCGGTCTCGAGCTTCATCTGCGCCAGCATTTCCCCGAGGCTGAAATCCGAGGGCAGGTTCACCACCAGGCCCATGGCGCCTTCCTCGTCGTGCTGGCAGACCAGGGTGACCGAGCGGAAGAAGTTCGGGTCGTCCATGGCCGGCATGGCGATCAGGAAATGCTCGGCGAGGAAACGGTGCGCGGACATGCGCGCATTCTAGCGCGTGGCCGGCACCTGCCGGCGCTCAGCGCAGGCGCAGCAGCAGCGAGGG
>CAZXTV010000488.1:0-1568 GCA_964643705.1 uncultured Arenimonas sp.
TCGAGGCCCAGCTGGCCGGCATCATCGACGTCGACCTGGACCCCTCGCGCCAGCGCATCGTGCTCGACGCCGGCGGCAACGACGGCGTGCGCGTCGGCCAGGCCATGATCGACGCCGGCGGCGTGCTGGGCCAGGTGATCGAAGTCACGCCCCGGCATTCGACCGCGCTGCTGCTTACCGACCCCGAACACGCGGTGCCGGTGCAGGTTGCCCGCACTGGCCTGCGCGCCATCGCCTACGGTACCGGGCGCACCGACATGCTGCGCCTGCCCAGCATTCCGCAAAGCGGCGACATCCGTGTCGGCGATCGCCTGGTCACCTCGGGCATCGGCGGCCGTTTCCCCGCGGGATTCCCGGTGGGCGTGGTCGAAAGCGTGCAGCCCGACGAAACCCAGCTGTTCGTCGTGGCCGAAGCGCGCCCCGCGGCGCGGCTGGACCGTGGCGTGGAAGTGTTGCTGGTGAGCAACACCACCGATGGCCTCGACGCCGGTCCACCGCTTCCGCCACCGCCGGCCGACACCGACAGCGACCAAGCGGACGGCGCTGAAAACCCGGAGCCGGCCGAATGAACCGCGGACCCTCCGGCTGGCTGCTCTACGGCGGCCTGTTCCTGGCGCTGCTGCTGATGGTGGTGCCCCTGCCCGACGGCATGGACCTGGCGCGCCCCTACTTACTGGCCATGCTGCTGTGTTACTGGCTGCTCGAGACGCCCGACCAGGTTGGCCTGGGCACCGCCTTCGTCGCTGGCCTGGCCGCCGACCTGGTGGCCGGCACCCTGCTGGGCGAACAGGCCCTGCGCCTGGTTGTGCTGGCCTTCCTGGTCCAGCGCTTCCGCGCCCGGCTTCGTTTTTTTCCGCTCTGGCAACAGGCGCTGGCCGTGTTCGCGCTGCTGGTGAACGACCGGCTGGTCGACCAGGCCATCCACGGCATGGCCGGCGATGGCTGGCTGCACTGGACCACCTGGCTGTCGCCGGTACTGGGCTTCGCGCTGTGGCCGTGGCTGTTCCTGCTGCTCGACGGCCTGCGCCTGCGCACGCGCGATCGCGCCGGCTGAAGTCATGCGCAGCATCGCCCGCCGCAAGCTCAAGAACCTGCCCGCCGAAGCGGCGCAGTTCGACCGCCGGGCGATCGTCGGTTTCTTCGGCATCGCGCTGGCAGTGCTGGGCCTGGCCGGCGGCTACTTCCGGCTGCAGGTGCTGCAGCACGAGGAATACCAGCTGCGTTCGGAAGCCAATCGCATCAAGCCCCGGCCCATCGTGCCCGCGCGTGGTCTGATCCATGACCGCAACGGCCGCCTGCTCGCCGACAACGTGCCCGCCTACCGGCTCGAGATCGTTGCCGAACAGGTGCACGATCTCGACGCCACCCTGGAAGGCCTGGCCGGCCTGGTGGAGCTGGACCCCGAGGACATCGAACGTTTCCGCGAAGCCCGGCGGGCCACCCGCAGCTTCCGCCCGGTGCCCCTGAAACTGCGGCTCAGCGAAGGCGAACTGGCGCGCCTGGCCGTCAACCGGCACCGTTTCCCCGGCGTCGAAGTGGTGCCCTACCTGACGCGGCGTTACCCCTAC
>CAZXTV010000489.1:0-1566 GCA_964643705.1 uncultured Arenimonas sp.
TGCCTTTTTCAGGGTGGCGCTTCACCAGCGCCTTCATCATCTGCTGTGCCATGGTCTCGTCGTTCCGCGAGGCCCGTGCCGGGCCGTGAAGCCCGCAATTATACGCCGCCGGCGTTAACCGCCCGGCAAGGCAGCCAGCCGGTGTTCAGGGCAGCTCGATCCGCCAGCCCAATGCCAGCAGCTGCTCGTCCAGGAAGGCGTGGCCAAAGCGCGTGCGCCACTCCACGAAGGCCGAATGCCCGCCGGTGAAAACCAAGACCGCGCCCAGGCCGGCCTCGCCCCAGTCGGCGTCGGCGTCGTCGGTATCGAAAACCACCGGCGTGCCGCTGGCGTCGGCGGCGAAGTTCACCGCCAGCGGCCGGGCCGCGTTGGCGAACTCGTGGCGCCAGCCCAGCCGCGCCTGCGGCTGCCACACGCCCCAGCCGGTGGACACGGTGCGCGCCAGGCCAAGGTCCAGGCGGGCACGCCGGCTGGTGATCGTGCGTCCCGGCACCACCAGGGCCAGGCCGGCACCGCCGGATTCGGTGTAGGCGTCGATGCCCGTGCGCTGCCAGTCCACGCCGCCCGACAGCTGCCATTCCCAGGCCTGGCTGGCGCGGCTCCAGGTCGCGCCCAGCCCGGCCAGGTGGCGCGAGGCCGAGGCGTCGGCGGTGGCCAGGGCTTGCACGGAAACGCCGCTGAGCAGGGTGTAGTCGATCGACCGGCGCAGGTCGTAGTCGCCGTCGAGCCGGCCGGCGTAGGCGTCGATGGCGAGCTGGTCGCTGGCCATCCAGCCACCCAGCAGCAGCGCGCCGCTGTAGCGGGTGCGGGTGCGTCCGTCCGAGCCCAGGAAATCCAGGTCCTCGCGTGAGTGGCTGGCCATCAGGCCCAGGCGCCAGTCGGCGCGGGGCGCCCAGTCCAGTCCGGCGGCCAGCGCCCAGGTGTCGCCGTCGAAGGGTGCTTCGTTGACCCCACCCCGGCGCTTGAGCCGGCCCAGGTCGGCGCTGGCGAAGGCCGACCAACCGGCGCCGAGTTCGGTGCGCAGTTCGTCCTGGTCCGGAGAGCCGTCCCGGGTCGCGGCCCGGCCCTGGCCGGGTATTTCGCCGAGGAAATTGCCCGCGGCCGAACTGTCCCGGCTGCCGGGGCCGCCGTTGGCGATTTCGGTGCAGCGCAGGGCCAGTTCGCTGCCGGGCGTGGCGCCCAGGCACAGGGTGGTCCACAAATTCGCCAGTGCGTCGTCCGGCGCCTGGCCGCGCGCCGGTGTAACCAGCACGAAGCCGCAGAGTCCGAGCGCCAGCAGCCAGGTCCGCATACGCATATCCCGCCCTCCCGTGTCCCCTGCCGAAAGTCTACGCCGCACACGGCTGCCGGCAAGCGCCGCCGCTGCTAGGCTTGGGGTTTCGCCCACTGAGGTCAAACGCATGCGAGTGACGATCCTGGCCGCCGCCCTGGCGCTTTCTTTCTCCGCCCAAGCCCGCGAGGGCATGTGGGTTCCCCAGCAGCTGCCTGAAATCGCCGGCCCGCTGAAGGAAGCCGGCCTCGAGCTGCCGCCCGAACAGCTGGCCAACCTCACCGGCGACCCGATGG
>CAZXTV010000490.1:0-1556 GCA_964643705.1 uncultured Arenimonas sp.
GGCCTGCGCGATTTGCGCCAGCGGCTCGCGCGAGCGCGGTCTGCTGTGCGCGATCGAATCGCCCGCCGACCGGCTGGCGCTCGAAACGGCCACCGGCTACCGCGGCCTTTATTTTGTCCTGCAGGGGCGCCTGTCGCCGCTCGATGGCATCGGTCCGCGCGAACTGGGCCTGGACAAGCTGGCCGCGCGCCTGGCCCAGGGCGAGGTGCGCGAGCTGATCATCGCCACCAATCCCACGGTCGAAGGCGAGGCCACCGCGCACTACCTGGCGCAGCTGGCCCACCAGGCCGGCGTCAGCCCCAGCCGCCTGGCCCACGGCGTGCCGCTGGGCGGCGAACTGGAATTCGTGGACCGCGGCACCCTGGCGCATGCCTTTGGTTCGCGCACGCAGATAACCCGCTGAGGAGCGACAAGATGGCCACGATCTTCGACAAGATCATCGCCCGCGAGATTCCCGCCGACATCGTCCATGAAGACGAGCACGTGCTGGCCTTCCGCGACATCAATCCGCAGGCACCGGTGCACGTTCTTTTCATTCCCAAGACGCCGGTCGCGACGCTCAACGACCTGGCGCCCGGCGATGAAGCGGTGGTGGGACGGCTGGTGACCGCCGCGGCGGCGTACGCAAAAGCCGAAGGCTTCGCCGAGAACGGCTATCGCGTCGTCATCAACTGCAACGGCGACGGCGGCCAGTCCGTGTACCACATCCACCTGCACCTGCTGGCCGGGCGCGCCATGGCCTGGCCGCCCGGCTGACCCCGGCGGGGCTTACCACCAGAACGGGTAACGCTCGACGATGACGTCGACGTCCTTGCGCTCGGGCCACAGGTAGATCACGTCGGCGGCGACGCTGGGATAGCGGTAATCGTAGTCGCCGACCTTGCGGTTCTCGAAGCCGGTGACGCGGCCGGTGATGGTGACCTCGCGCCCGGCCTGGAACACTTCCGGATCGTAGAAACCTTCGCGGCAGGCGATGAAGCGGCCTTCGCTCTGGTCGCGCGCCAGCGGGCGGCCGTCGACGCCAATGCGCACGCCGACGATTTCAAAGCAGCTCTTCGACGCCAGCGGGTCGACGCGCACGATACGGCCACCCCAGCGCACGGCGTCGCCGGTGGCGCCCGAGCGCGCGACCTCGCCCGGATGCACCGGGGCATAGGCTCCATCGAGCACCTTGGGCGCGGAGACGCAGCCGGCCAGGGCGAGTACGGCAACCACGGGAAGCAGGAGGGTCGGCAGGCGGGTCATCGGGAGTCTCCGGTGGGGCGGGTTGGTTTGCCGGGTCGGAAGGCGCGTAGTTCGGCGATGAGCCGGCGGCGTTCTTCTTCGGGCAATCCCCCGCGAGCGTATCGGCCGGCGGCATAACGCCGGCTGAGTGATTCCAGTTCCTCCGACCGGGCGGGCAAGACCGCTGACAGGCGGCGCCCGAAGGCCAGCGGCGGCTCGGAGGGTCGTTTGGCCAGTCCCGCGCGCCGCAGGCGGCGGGTGAACTCCAGCCACGCCGCCACCAAGGGGTCGCGACTGGGCGGCTGGCCCCGCATCAGGTACCACAGGGTCAG
>CAZXTV010000491.1:0-1556 GCA_964643705.1 uncultured Arenimonas sp.
TGTGGGCGCAGGGCAAGCTGTGGCAGGTGGACATGGCCAGCGGCACGCCCAGCAACATTCCCTTCACCGCCCAGGTCGAGCAGAGCGTCTTGCCGGCGCTGCGTTCCGCGCAGCAGATCGAGGGCGAGTCCTTCAGCCCGAAGATGATCCGCGACGTGGCCACCAGCCCGGACGGCAAGACCCTGGTCTTCCATGCCGTTGGCCAGCTGTGGACCAAGTCGCTTCCCGGCGGCCAGCCGCGCCGGCTGACCAATGACGATTCGCGCTTCGAGTACCAGCCCAGCTTCAGCCGCGACGGCCGCAAGCTGCTGTTCACCACGTGGTCGGACGAGGCGATGGGCGCGATCCACGAACTCGACCTGGCCAGCGGCCAGTCGCGCAAGCTCAGCACCGAACCGGGCTTTTATTACGGCCCGCGTTATTCGCCGGACGCTTCCCGCGTGGTCTATTCGCGCCAGGGTGGCGGCGGCCTCACCGGCAGCCTGTGGAGCGGCAGCCGCGGCATCTTCGTGATGCCGGCCGCCGGCGGCGAAGCGGTGGAGGTGGCCGGCAACGGCACGAACCCGCAGTTTTCGGCCGATGGCGAGCGCGTGTATTTCCTCACCGGCGGCGGCCTCGAGAAGAAGCTGATGAGCGCCGGCCTGCACGGCGAACAGCCGCGCGAGGTGTTCAACCTCAAGTACGTGGACCACGTGGCGATCAGCCCGGACGGCAAGTCGGTGGCATTCGCCGAACTGTTCAACGGCTACGTGGCGCCGCTGCCGGCCACCGGCGGATCGATCGAACTCAACAAGGACACCAAGGCCCTGCCGGTGACCGCGCTGGGCACCGACATGGGCAGCTACCTGCACTGGGGCGCGGACTCGAAGTCGGTGCACTGGATGGTCGGCGACCGTTACCACAGCCGCGCGCTGGCCGCGGGCAAGGCCGATGCCGGCACGCCCGTGGGCCTGCGCATCGACAGCGACCGCCCTGAAGACAGCTTCGCCCTGGTCGGTGGCCGCGTGGTTACCATGCGCGACGCCGACGACGCGCAGGAAGTAATCGAGGACGGCGTGGTGGTCGTGCGCGGCAACCGCATCGTGGCGGTGGGCAAGCGGGGCGACGTGGCCATCCCGGCCGGCGCACGCGAAGTGGACGTGGCCGGCAAGACGGTGTTCCCGGGCATCGTGGACGTGCACGCGCATGCCGCGCATTTCGGGCAAGGGGTGGTCCCGCAGAACAACTGGGCCTACGCCGCCAACCTGGCGTTCGGCATCACCACGATGCACGACCCGTCGGCGACCACCGAGTTCGTGTTCTCGCAGGCCGAGCTGGTGAAGGCCGGCAAGATGGTCGGCCCGCGGGTGTTCTCCACCGGCACCATCCTTTACGGCGCCGACGGCGACTTCAAGGCCAAGGTGGATTCGCTCGAGGACGCCCGTTCGCACCTGCGCCGGATGCAGGCCAACGGCGCGTTTTCGGTGAAGAGCTACAACCAGCCGCGCCGCGACCAGCGCCAGCAGATCAACCAGGCCGCGCGCGAGCTGGGCATGCTGGTGGTGGAAGAAGGCGGC
>CAZXTV010000492.1:0-1556 GCA_964643705.1 uncultured Arenimonas sp.
CTTGATGACGTCCTGGTAGGGCTTCTCCGCCCACTCCGGATTGATGGAATCGGCGAAGGCCTCGCCGAAGCCCGAGCTGCCGTGGAAGTTGGGCCAGGCCGTCACGTAACCCCAGCTGTTGAACACCTGCGCATTCCAGCGAAAGCTCATGCCGTCGGTGATGCCGTTGTGCGGCCCGCCGTGGATCAGCATGAAGAACGGATACTTCTTCGACTTGTCGAAGCCGGGCGGGTAGCTGACCCACATCTGGATCGGCTGGCCGTTGGCGCCGGTGTAGGTCACCGACTCGTAGCTGCCCATGGCGGTGTTGGCCAGCAGTTGGTCGTTGATGGTCGAGAGCTTGCGCACATCGCCGCTGCGCGGATCGATGCGCACCAGGGTCGGCGGCTCCAGGAAGCTCTGGCGCAGGCCGACCAACAGTCCATTGCCCACCGCCAGGCCGGAGAAGCTGGTGTCGCGGGTCACGGCGCGCGGCTTGCCCGACAGCGGCAGTTCGTAGACGCGGGAAACGCCGGCGTCGTCGATGGCGCCGTAGAGCGTGCGGCCATCGCGCGACCAGGCCAGTCCGCTGGCGCTGCGGTCCCAGTCGGCGTGCAGTTCGCGCATGCTGCCGTTGCGGCGGTCGTAAAGCATCGGGCGCATCTTGGCCGCGTAGAAACCGGGCACGCGCTGCTGGATGAAGACCAGGTGGCGGCCATCGGGGCTGAACAACGGATTGCCGTCGGCGGCGGCGTTGCCTTCGCTCAGGTTGCGCGCTTCGCCGCCGGCCAGCGGCAGCAGGAACACATCCACGTTGCTGACATTGATGGCGGGGTTGTTGTCGGCGGCCATCGCCAGTTCACGGCCGTCGGGCGAAATGTCGTAGGTGGAATCGAAGCCCTGCGAGAACCGCGGCAGCTGCAGGCCACGCCCCAGCGTCAGCGCCTTCACTTCGCCCGAGTCCACGTCCACGGAGAACACGTGCGCCTCGCGTTCGTCCACGAACGTGTCCCAGACCGAGACCGGGCCGCTGTCCCACACCTGGGCGCGCATCTTGGAATCGTCGCGCTGCTTCAGGCGCTTTTCCTGGCCGTCCATCGGCACGTCGGCCCAGACCCGCGACACGAAGGCGATGCGGCGGCCGTCGGCGAACCACTTCGGCGCCGACACGCCGGTGGCCAGCGTGGTCAGCCGGCGCGCTTCGCCGCCGGCCAGCGGCATCAGGTACAGCTGCGGCGCGCTGTCGCCCTCGCGCTTGGCGACGAAGGCCAGCGAGCGGCCGTCCGGGCTGAAGCGCGGCGCGCCTTCGTCGGCCGGGTTCGTGGTGAGCTGGCGCTGCACGCTGCCGTCGGCGTTCCACAGCCACAGGTCGGTGCTGCCCTTGTCCTGGTCCATGTCGAAGCGCGTCACCGGCGCGACGATGGTCCGGCCGTCGGGTGAAAGTTCGGGATTGCCCAGGCGCTGGAGCTGCCAGCTGCGTTCGGCGCTGAAGGGCTGCTTGCCGGTGTCCTGGGCGGAGGCGGCGGCCAGTGGCAGCAGGGCCAGGCCGAGGGCGAATAGGAATGCACGCATCGAAG
>CAZXTV010000493.1:0-1554 GCA_964643705.1 uncultured Arenimonas sp.
TTCCAGCTCCTGGATGATCTTTCCGTTGCCGCGAACCGGACCGTCCAGGCGCTGCAGGTTGCAGTTCACCACGAAGACGAGGTTATCCAGGCCATAACGACCGGCCACGCCGATCGCGCCCAGGCTCTCGGGCTCGTCCGTTTCGCCGTCGCCCAGGAAACACCAGACCTTACGGTCGCTGGCTTCGATAAGGCCGCGGCTTTCCAGGTACTTCAGGAAGCGCGCCTGGTAGATGGCGCTGATCGGGCCCAGGCCCATGGAAACGGTGGGCGTCTGCCAGTAGTCCGGCATCAGCCACGGGTGCGGATAGCTGGAGATGCCCTTGCCATCGACTTCCATGCGGAAGTTGTCGAGCTGGCTTTCGCTGATGCGGCCTTCCAGGAAGCTGCGCGCGTAGATGCCCGGTGAGCTGTGGCCCTGGATGTACAGGATGTCGCCCGGGTGGTTTTCACTCGGCGCGCGCCAGAAGTGGTTGAAGCCGACGTCGTACAGCGTCGCGCCCGAGGCGAAGCTGGCGATGTGGCCGCCGAGGTCGCCGGGCTTGCGGTTGGCGCGCACCACCATTGCCATCGCGTTCCAACGGATGATGCAGCGGATGCGCCATTCCATCGCGGCGTCGCCGTCGCCCTGGGTTTCAAGGTGCGGCGGGATGGTGTTGATGTATTCGGTGGTGGGCTGGAAAGGCAGGTGGGCGCCGGCGCGGCGGGTCAGTTCGACCATGCGCTCGAGCAGGTGGTGGGCGCGCTCGGGGCCGTCGGCGTCCAGCACGGCCTTCATGGACTCGATCCACTCGCGGGTTTCGGTGGGGTCGAGGTCGTTTTCCAGTACGTCGGTCAGCCAGTTCATTCCGTCTTCCTGAGGCCGGGCGTCGGGCGCGGCCGGGTGGTTTTAGAGTTGAGACTCGGAGTTTAGCGCAGGCTGTGGGGTGGGTCCCGGGGCGCCTGGCCAAGAGCGTCGGGAATGAATTCCCTCCCACAGGGGTTGGGGGCTGGCTTGTGCACCTCTTCAGGGCCCCTGAGGCTATGCTGGGCTTACCCGCCCCCGAGGTGAATGATGGACGCCAACCTGCCCCGCGCCTCCGAGCTGCTGGCCGCCGGCCGCCTGGGCTGGCGCCGCAGCCTGCGCACCCGGCTGATGTTCTGGTCCAGCCTGACCAGCATCGTGCTGCTGCTGGGCGTGGCGGCGGTGTTCTACGCGGCGCTGCGCGGGGTGCTGATCCAGAACGCCAAGACCGAGATCCGCGGCCTGGCCAGCCAGACCACCCGTGGCCTCGAGGCCACGCTCGACTCGGTGCAGGTCAGCGGCCAGGCCCTGGCCGCGAACGCGACGTCGGTGGGCCTGGAGCCGATGCGCCAGCGGGCGCTGCTGATGTCCACCATCCTGTCCGACCCGGACATCGCCGGCGCAATGGTGATCATCGAGCCCGGCCGGCTCTCGCCGGAGGACCCCGGCTTCGACTGGTACATCCGCCGCGAGGGCGAAGGCCTGGTCGAAAGCTCGGTCGCCGACCTCGGCTACGACTACCGGGTGATGCCCTGGTACACGCGCACCACC
>CAZXTV010000494.1:0-1536 GCA_964643705.1 uncultured Arenimonas sp.
TCGAGCATCAGCGCCTCGTCGGCACCGGCCTGGGTGGCCTGGATGCAGGCGGTGATGCAGTTGAGCTTGCTGTGGCTGTTCCAGCGCGGGTCCTGCACGTCCGGGTAGCCCCGGCGCACGTGCACGGTGAACAGTTTCAGGCCCCGCGCCAGCAGTTCGGGCTTGGCCTGCTTGTGCTCGGGGATGATGACGATGGTCGCCGGCCCGGCCGAAGCACGCGGGTCCTGGTAGGGCGTGCGCTTGGGGCCGCGGCTGACCATCAGGCGCAGGTGCACGCCGTCGTGCATGTGATTGGCGGCCAGGGTCTCGCGGATGGCGGCCTCCAGGCCCCGGCGGTCCAGGCCGATGTCCAGGGCGATGGCCCGGGCGCCTTCGAACAGCCGGTCCAGGTGCTCGTCCAGGAACACCGGCTGGCCGCCAACCACCCGCAGGCCTTCCCAGACCCCGTCACCGAGCACGAAACCGCTGTCGAACACCGACACCGTGGCTTCGGCCCGCGGCAGCAGCCGGCCGTTGATCCAGATGCGGATGTCGGCGTTGCGGGGGTCGTCGTGGAATTCGTGGACGCTCTGGGCCATGCCGGGCTCTCCCTGGGACTGCCCCGAGTCTAGCCCGGCCGGACCCGGGCCCAGGGCCCGGATTCATTGACTTGGCGGCCTCCCGGCCCTACCTTTGCACCCGTATCCGGCTGAAAAGGTGGCCCGGGAAACCGGCGTCGAGCGTGCGACATGAGCACTAGCCCGAAACCCTGAACGCACGGCCAGGCTTCGCATCCGCGAGGGCGCCTGGCGCCCTTTTTTATTGCCCGAGATTTGTTCCAAGACCCGCCATGATCAACATCACGCTCCCCGACGGCAGCCGCCGCCCGTTCGAACATCCCGTCACCGTCGCCGACGTCGCCGCCTCCATCGGCCCCGGCCTGGCAAAGGCCGCCCTGGGCGGCAAGGTCGACGGCAGGCTGGTGGATGCGGGCTTCCGCATCGAGAACGACGCCGCGCTGGAAATCGTCACCGACAAACATCCCGACGCCCTGGAAGTACTTCGCCACTCCACGGCCCACCTGCTGGCCCAGGCCGTGCAGCGCCTGTTCCCGGGCACCCAGGTCACCATCGGCCCGACGATCGACAACGGCTTCTACTACGACTTCGCCTACGAGCGCCCGTTCACGCCCGAAGACCTGCCGGCCATCGAGGCCGAGATGCAGAAAATCGTGAAGGAGGCCCTGCCGGTCACCCGCAGCGTGAAGTCGCGCGACGAGGCCGTGGCCTTCTTCAAGGGGCTCGGCGAGCACTACAAGGCCGAGATCATCGAATCGATCCCGGCCAATGAAGACCTGTCGCTGTACTCGCAGGGCGAGTTCACCGACCTGTGCCGCGGCCCGCACGTGCCGGGCACCGACAAGCTGCGTGCGTTCAAGCTGATGAAGGTGGCCGGCGCCTACTGGCGCGGCGACCACAACAACCAGATGCTCAGCCGCATCTACGGCACCGCCTGGCTGAACGACAAGGACCTCAAGGCCTACCTGCACCAGCTCGA
>CAZXTV010000495.1:0-1535 GCA_964643705.1 uncultured Arenimonas sp.
GGTGGTCAAGGCCTTCATCACCGACAACGCCTGGGAAACCACCACGCTCTGCCAGCAGGTCTACGGCGGCCACGGCTATATCGCCGAATGGGGCATGGACCAGTTCGTGCGCGACTCGCGCATCAACATGATCTACGAGGGCACCAACGGCATCCAGGCACTCGACCTGCTGGGCCGCAAGGTGCTGATGGATGGCGGCAAGAAGTTCGGCCGCTTCGCCGCGCTGATCCAGGGCTTCCTGAAGGAACATGCGGCGAACGCCGCGATGGCCGAGTTCACCGGCCCGCTGGCCAAGCTGCTCGCCGACACCGTCGCGCTGACGCAGGACATCGGCGCCCGCGCCCAGGCCAATCCCGATGAAGTCGGCGCGGCCTCGGTGCCCTACCTGCGCATCATGGGCCACCTGGCCTACGCGTGGATGTGGGCACGGATGGCGGCAGTGTCGCTGGAGAAAGGCGGCGAAGGCTTCCACGCGACCAAGCTCGCCACCGCGCGCTTCTACTTCGCGTGGCTGCTGCCGGAAACGGCGCACCAGTTCCGCGCGGCGCGGGCCGGGGCGGCGACGCTGATGGCGACGGCGGCGGATGATTTCTGACGCCAGAAGCTTCGGGGCAGTATGCCCGCCAAGAATGGGTTTTCTGTAGGAGGGCCTTCAGGCCCGAAGCCCTTCGCCGACTATCTCGGAAACAGCCGCTTCCAGCCGTCCGGCCCCAGCGCCCTCAGCGCCTGGATATTGGCTTCGAAAATCCGGTCCGCCTCCGGAAATGCCGCCACGGCCTTGTCCACGCTGTCCTCGCGCAGCAGGTGCAGCGTCGGGTAAGGCGCGCGGTTGCTGAAGTTGGCCATGTCGTCGGGTTCGCTGTCGGCGAACTGGTAGTGCGGGTGGAAGCTGGCCACCTGCAGCACGCCGTCGAGTTCGAGCTCCTCGACCGCCGCGTCGGCGATGTCCAGGAAATCGTTGTAGTCGAGGAAATCACCGAGCACCCGCGGGTGCACCAGCAGCGTGGTTTCGATGTCGCCCGGGTCGGCCGAGGCCAGCAGCTGCAGCTCGTGCAGCAGGTCCTCGATCAGCGCCTCTTCCGTCTCGGCCTGGCTGACGACGTAGCGGATCTGCCGCTTCACGTGCACCGCCTTCGCGAACGGGCACAGGTTGAGGCCGATCACCGCCTTCTCCAGCCAGTCGCGCATCGCCGCGATCACCGTGTCGTCGGACAGGGGCTCGTCGCCGTGCATGGGGTCGTGGGTGTGCATCGTGCCTCCTAACGCTTCAGCCTGGCGGCCTTGCCCAGGTCGTTCCACCAGTAACGCGCGAACGAACGCAGCATGCCACGGCCGAGGTCAGGCGGGCGGCCGTCGGCGAGCCGGTCCATCTGCTGGTAATACCAACCCTGGGCGCCCAGCACGTTGATCATCTTGGGCAGCAGCCAGGGGCTGGCCGGCGACAGCCAGCCGCGCGGCCGCAGGTGCAGCTGGCGTTCGAAGGCCGGCAGCGCGTCGATCTCGCGCGCCAGCAGCCGCCGCGCCACGTCCGGATG
>CAZXTV010000496.1:0-1532 GCA_964643705.1 uncultured Arenimonas sp.
ACCTCACCGGCCAGATGCCCGGCGAGCCGCCGCCCTGCCTTTTCGACTACCTGCCGCCGGATGCGCTGCTGGTGGTGGACGAGTCGCACGTGACCATCCCGCAGCTCGGCGCCATGTACAAGGGCGACCGATCGCGCAAGGAAACCCTGGTCGAGTTCGGCTTCCGGCTGCCGTCGGCGCTGGACAACCGGCCGCTGAAGTTCGAGGAATGGGAGCGCCGCTCGCCGCGCGCCATCTTCGTTTCGGCCACGCCCGGCAAGTACGAGATCGAGAAGTCCGGCGACCAGGTGGTCGAACTGGTGGTGCGCCCGACCGGCCTGATCGACCCCGAGGTCGAAATCCGCCCGGTGGCCACGCAGGTCGACGACGTGCTGTCGGAGATCCACGCCCGCGTGAAGCTGGGCGACCGCGTGCTGATCACCACGCTGACCAAGAAAATGGCCGAGAACCTCACCGACTACCTGGCCGAACACGACGTGCGCGTGCGCTACCTGCACAGCGACGTGGACACGGTCGAGCGCGTCGAGATCATCCGCGACCTGCGCCTGGGCGTGTTCGACGTGCTGGTGGGCATCAACCTGCTGCGCGAAGGACTGGACATGCCCGAGGTGTCGCTGGTGGCGATCCTGGACGCCGACAAGGAAGGTTTCCTGCGTTCCACCGGCTCGCTGATCCAGACCATCGGCCGCGCCGCCCGCAACCTGCGCGGCAAGGCCATCCTCTACGCCGACCGCATGACCAATTCCATGAAGGCGGCGATCGACGAAACCGACCGCCGCCGCCAGAAGCAGGTCGAATACAACCAGACCCACGGCATCACCCCGACTTCGATCGTGCGCGCCGTGATGGACGTGATGGAAGGCGCCCGCAGCGAGCCCGAGGACGGCCGCGCCCGGGGCCGCAAGGTCGCCGAAGGCGAGACCGATTACGCCACCCTCGACCCGGCCCGCCTGGCGGCCCGGCTCAAGCAGCTCGAGGCGAAGATGCACCAGCACGCCCGGGACCTGGAGTTCGAGGACGCCGCCCGGGTCCGCGACGAAATCCATCGCCTGCGCGAGCAGGGCCTGATGGCCTGAGCGGCGCCTTGCATTACTTCTGGCAGGGGGGTAGAACAGGCGTATGGACGGGTGGGGACCCGTCCGGAGACAGCCTATGTTTACCTTGGGGGTTCGCGGCCTTCTGGCCGGGGTTTTCGTACTTTCGCTGGGTCTGCTGACCGGGGCCAGCCAGGGCGCCACCGGTTTCACCGACACGGGGTCCGGTTGGGGCGGCGCGTCGTCGGGTCCGGGCCTGCTGGACCGCGTACAGGCCAAGGCCTGCGAATGGAGCCACGGCCTGTCGGGCCGCAGCGACCGCCAGGCTGCCGAACAGCGCCAGCGCGACTGCGCCCGCCGCCACGGCCTGGCCCACTGATCCCGTTTCGCGACGATTCGCCATTGCCGACCCGGGGGTCGCTTGTTATACTTCGCGGCCCTTGTGGGCGGTTAGCTCAGCGGTAGAGCACTACCTTGACATGGTAGGGGTCACAGGTT
>CAZXTV010000497.1:0-1522 GCA_964643705.1 uncultured Arenimonas sp.
CGCCGCCAGACCAACACCATCAACTATTCCGACGCGCTGCCGCTGGCCCAGGGCATCAAGTTCGACCTCTGAGGCTTATTCCATGAACATGGTTCCCCGCCAGACCAGCGCCCTCGCGATCACCAGCCTCGTCAGCGGACTGCTGGGCTGGACCTTCCTGCCCCTGGTGGGGAGCGTCGTGGCGATCATCACCGGCCACATGGCCCGCTCGGAAATCCGGCAGGCCAACGGCCAGCTCGAAGGTGACGGGCTGGCCATCGCCGGACTGGTGCTGGGCTGGATCGTCGTCGCCGTCTCGGCGCTGACGATCCTGGCCTTCATCCTGTTCTTCGGGGGATTGGCGGCGCTGATCGGCCTGCTGGGCCTGAGCGGCCAGCTCTGACGGACTGGCTCCATGTATTCGCTGGCACGACCCTTCCTGTTCCACCTTGACGCGGAACGGGCCCACGACGTGGGCCTGCGTGCGATCGAGGCTGCCTACCGCACGGGCACCAGCCCGCTGCTGGCCGCGCGCCCCAAGCCGCTGCCGACCAAGGCCCTGGGCCTGGTCTTCCCGAACCCGGTCGGCTGCGCCGCCGGCCTGGACAAGGACGGCGCCCACGTCGATGCCCTGCTGGCGCTGGGCTTCGGCTTCGTCGAGGTCGGCACCACCACGCCGCGTCCGCAGGAAGGCAACCCGCGGCCGCGCATGTTCCGCCTGCCCGAACACAACGCCGTCATCAACCGCCTGGGTTTCAACAACCTGGGCGTCGATGCGCTGGTGAAGAACGTCTCGCGGGCCCGCCGCAAGCACGGCCTGCTGGGCATCAACATCGGCAAGAACAAGGACACCCACAACGAGGACGCGGCGGACGATTACCTGTACTGCCTGGAACGGGTGTACCCGCTGGCCGACTACATCACGATCAACATTTCCTCGCCCAACACCGCCGGCCTGCGCGAACTGCAGGAAGAACAGCAGCTGCGCCGCCTGGTCGGCGAACTGCGCGAGGCCCAGGAAAAACTCGGCGCCCAGCACGGCAAGCGCGTGCCCATGCTCGTGAAGGTGGCACCGGACCTGCTCGACGACGACGTCGTCGCCTGCGCGCGCGTGCTCAGCGACATGAAGGTCGACGGCGTGATCGCCACCAACACCACGCTCGACCGCCTGCCCATCGAAGGCCACAAGCTTGCCCGTGAAGCCGGCGGCCTTTCCGGCGCGCCGCTGTACGGCAAGTCCACCGCGGTGCTGCGCCGGCTTCGCGGACGCCTGGACGAAAACATCCCCATCATCGGCGTGGGCGGCATCCTCAGCGGCGCCGACGCCGCCGGCAAGATCACCGCGGGTGCGCTGATGGTGCAGTTCTACACCGGCCTGGTCTACCGCGGCCCGGAGCTTATCGCCGAGTGCGTGCAGTCGATCCGCCGCCGGCGCGAGGGCGTTGCGTGACGGGTTACCAGCTGGCCGACAATGTTTCGCTGGCCGGCCGCAACACCTTCCGGGTCGCCGCCCGCGCAGCGATGATGGCCGACGTCTCGCGCG
>CAZXTV010000498.1:0-1520 GCA_964643705.1 uncultured Arenimonas sp.
CGTACGCACCGTCAGCCCGGCTTGCTGGGCCAGGTCGGTGGCCGGGCCGAAACGTTCCGGGTGGCGGGGCGCCCAGATCAGCAGGGCGTCGGGGTGCTGCTCGAGCACCGCCTGGTGGGCGGCCAGCACGTCGGCCTCTTCGGGACCATGGGTGCTGGCGGCCATCCAGACCGGCCGGTCCTCGCCCCAGCCACGACGCCAGAGCAGGCCCTGTTCCCGCACGCCTTCGGGCAAGGCCAGGTCGTACTTGAGGTTGCCGGTGACGATGATGCGGTCGCTGCGGGCGCCGATCTGGGCCAGGCGTTCAGCGTCGGCGTCCGACTGCGCCGCCACCAGGTCCACCGACTGCATGGCCAGCCGCGCCAGCGACCGCACCGGCAAGTAGCCGCGCAGCGAACGTTCCGACAGCCGTGCGTTGACCATCATCAGCGGGATGCCGCGGTGTTCGCATTCCACGTACAGGTTCAGCCAGATCTCGGTTTCCACGATCACCGCCAGCGCCGGGCGCGCACGGTCGAGGAAACGCCGCACCATCTCGCGCAGGTCGTAGGGCAGGTAGACGTGGTGCACGCGGTCGCCCCAGAGCGCGCGCACGCGTTCGGAACCGGTGGGCGTGATGGTGGTGACCAGCAGCGGGCGGCCCGGGTGGCGGGCCAGCAGGCCGTCCACCAGCGGCCGCGCCGCGATCACTTCGCCCACCGACACCGCGTGCACCCAGATGGCGTCGTGCAGGTCGAGCTTGCCCTCCAGCCAGCCGTAACGTTCGGTCCACCGGCGCAGGTACTCACGCTGGCGCATGCCGCGCCAGACCAGGTGGTAGAGCGTGATGGGAAACGCAAGGTGCAGGACCAGCGCGTAGAGGCCCAGCAGGACGCGCTGTCCGAAGGTGGGTTGCATGGCGCGCAGGATACCCCGGCTAGAATGTCCGCCGCATGGCCCCGTCCGACTTCCCGCCGCCACCGCTGTCGCCCCGCACCTGGCCCACCTGGCTGGGCGTGGCCCTGGGCTGGACCGTGGCGCGCTGGCCCTGGTGGCTGCAGCGGCGCATCGGCCCGCTGCTGGGCCGGCTGATGCGGCACCTGCTGCCCTCGCGGCGGCGCGTGGCGGCGACCAACCTGGCGCTGTGTTTCCCGGACATGGACCCGGCCGCGCGCGAGCGCCTGCTGCGCGACAACTTCTCCTCCCTGGGCCTGGGCCTGTTCGAGTTCCTGCGGGCCTGGTGGGGCCGGCTGGCGCCGGTGGACCGCGGCTACGAACTGACCGGGCTTGAACACCTGCACGCCGCGCAGGCCGGTGGCCGCGGCGTGATCCTGGTTTCGGCGCACTTCACCACGCTGGAAGTCTGCCTGCGCCTGCTGTGCCAGCAGGTGGCGCTGGCCGCGATGTATCGCCCGCACGAGCAGGCCGCGATGGAATGGGCGGTAAAACGTGGCCGCCTGCGCCACGCCAGGGCCATGTTCGCGCGCGACGAACTGCGGCCGGCGATCCGTCACCTCAAGCAGGGCGGCGTGCTGTGGTTC
>CAZXTV010000499.1:0-1516 GCA_964643705.1 uncultured Arenimonas sp.
TCGCCGCGCTTGGTCACGAAGTTGTAGATCCCGCCCTTGCCGTTGGCGTCGCCGGGGTACCAGTTCTGCACGGTCGAGTACTTGATCTCGGCGTCTTCCATCGCGATCAGCTCGACCACGGCGGCGTGCAGCTGGTTCTCGTCGCGCTGGGGCGCGGTGCAGCCCTCGAGGTAGCTCACGTAGGAGCCCTCGTCGGCGATGATCAGCGTGCGCTCGAACTGGCCGGTGTTCTTCTCGTTGATGCGGAAGTAGGTCGACAGCTCCATCGGGCAGCGCACGCCCTTGGGGATGTAGACGAAGCTGCCGTCCGAGAACACGGCGGAGTTGAGCGCCGCGAAATAGTTGTCACCCACCGGCACCACGGTGCCCAGGTACTGGCGCACCAGCTCGGGGTGTTCCTTGATGGCCTCGGACATCGAGCAGAAGATCACGCCCTTCTCGGCCAGTTCCTTGCGGAAAGTCGTGCCGACCGACACCGAGTCGAACACAGCGTCCACCGCGACGCCGGCCAGCTTGGCGCGTTCGTGCAGCGGCACGCCGAGCTTGTCGTAGGTGTCGAGCAGTTCCTGCGGCACTTCCGACAGCGACTTGTAGCGCGGGCCCTTGGGCGCGCTGAAGTAGCTCAGCGACTGCAGGTCGATGGGCGCGATCTCAAGCTTCGCCCATTCGGGCATGGGCATGGTGAGGAAATGCCGGTAGGCGGCCAGGCGCCATTCGGTCATCCATTCGGGCTCTTCCTTCTTGGCCGAGAGCGCGCGCACGATGTCCTCGCCCAGGCCGGGCGGGAAGGTGTCCGATTCGATGTCGGTGATGAAGCCGGCGTCGTAGCGACGCGCCAGCCGTTCGTGGATCTGTTGGTTTTCGATGGCCATGTCAGCCTCCTGCCGGCGCCAGGCGTAGGGGAATGGCCTTGCCTGCCGGCGGTGCCGGCAGCATCTGGGCCAGGGTGATGCCGCCGAGCGCTTCGGCGATGACGTCGTTGATGCGGCGCCAGTGCACCTGCACGCCGCAGTGCGGTTCGTGTTCGCAGCTGGAGTGTTCGCCCGAACATTCGGTCATGCCCAGCGGGCCTTCGATGGCCTCGACCACGGCGATCAGGGGAATCTCGCTGGCCGGGCGCGCCAGGCGGTAGCCACCGGTGGCGCCGCGGAAACTTTCCACCAGGCCGGCGTGGGCCAGGGGTTTGAGCACCTTGGCGACCGTGGGCGCCTCGAGCCGGGCCAGTTCGGCCAGTTCGGCCGAGGAATGCACGCGGTCGGGCGCCCGGGCCAGGGCGACCAGGATGACGGTGGCGTAGTCGGTTAGCTTGGTGACGCGAAGCATGGCGTCGGCCTGGCGTTGGAATCAGGACCGAAATTGTACGCTTTAAGCCGGCGGGGCTCAATCCACGCGGTGTGAAGGCCGTCTCAGGCCAGGTCCACGCCGATCAGCCGGCCGATCAGGAACACCGTTGCGCCCGCCGCGGCGCCGATTCCGAGCATGCGCAGGCCACCCAGCCATGGGCTGCGCCCCGAGA
>CAZXTV010000500.1:0-1507 GCA_964643705.1 uncultured Arenimonas sp.
TCGACGTCGCCGCTCATGGCCCGCATCACCGCCAGGTTGCTCATCGAGGCCAGGGTTTTTTCGTCCTCCGGGCCCAGCACCTCGACCCGCAGTGGATAGAGGCGCTCGAACACGGCGCGCCCTTCCGCCAGGTCGCCGGTGCGGGTCATGTTGATGCCCAGGTTGTTGAGCACGGTCAGCGTCACCGGGTCGCGCTCGCCGCGGTCGCGCAGCGCCTGGTCGTAGAGCGCCTGCTGCATCGCGCGCGCGGCCGGCCGGTCGCCCAGGCCACCGACGGCCTCGCTGATGCCCAGCTCCAACTGGATCCGCAGCTCGTCGCCTGCCGGCAAGGACGCCGCCTGCACGAGCGTCGCCCCGAACAGCGCCTTGGCATCGGCCGGACGCCGGGCTTCGAGCATGGCCTGGGCCTGGAGACGGCGGGCGCGCAGCGTCAGCGGGTCGCCGCTGCCAAGGTTCTGTTCCCGGAACTCCGCCACCTGCCGGAATCCTCGTTCGGCCTCCTCGGCCAGGCCCAGCGCCTGGTGCACTTCCGCGACCGACTCGCGCAGGCCCGCCGCCAGCGCCGGCTGGTCGGCGAAATCGCGTTCGATCGCCTGCTGCGCGCTGGCAAGGATGTTGCGGTCGATCAGCGACCGGGCCAGGTCGGCCGGACTGGTGCCGGCGAGCAGGTCGTCCAGCGCCGCCGCGCGCACGGGATCGGCCTTGGCAAGCTGCTCGCGCAGGCCGCTGGCCAGGCCGATGCCCATCGCCTCGATGTCCACGCCGCGCAGCATGGATTGCTGGAAGGACACCACCCGTTCGAGCTCGGCGCTTCGCAGTTCGGCCACCGCGCGCTGCTCACGCGCCTGCTGCAGGCCATACAGGGACATCGCGAACCCGGCGATCACCGCCAGGCTGACGGCGCTCGCGGCGATCACGGCGACGCGGTGGCGGCGCAGATGGGTTCCAAGCACGTAGCGCCGGCTGGGCGGCACCGCAGTCACCGGACGGCTCTCGAGGAACCGCCGAAGGTCGTCCGCCAGCTCGGCCGCCGAACTGTAGCGCTCGGCGCGGTCGTGGCGCATGGCCTTCATCACCACCCAGTCCAGCTCGGTGCGAAGCAGTCGCCGCAGGGTGACTCGGCTTACGCCCAACTGCTCGGCGCGGACCTGTGCCGATCCCGGCGCCTGCGTCGCGATCTGCTCCCAGGGCGGGCAGAGGCTGGTGTGGGCGGTGTCGGGCGCGGCCGTGGTGGCGTTGAGGTTGCCCGGCCGACGTCCGGCCAACAGTTCGTACAGCAGCACGCCGAGGGAATAGACGTCACTGCGGGTGTCCACTTCGACGCCCGGCGCCAGGCCCGCCTGCTCGGGGCTCATGTAGTCCGGGGTGCCGGCGCGCTCGAACTCGTCGAGGTTTTCGCCCGCCGCCAGCGACCGGGTGGCGGCGGTGGCGATGCCGAAGTCGATGATCTTGGGCAGCGGCCGGCCATCCACTTCCGCCACCAGGATGTTGCCCGGCTTGAGGTCAC
>CAZXTV010000501.1:0-1506 GCA_964643705.1 uncultured Arenimonas sp.
CTTCCAGGACTTCCGCGCCGCCTTCCACGCCGCCCGCGCCGCCTAGCCCACCCACAGGGAGGTGGCCTGGCTCCCGGGGTCCCAGGCTCCCGGGGCGGCTGTGGCATACTTGCCCGCTGGCCTTTTCAACTGGATACGCAAGTCCATGAACCTCCTCGATTTCCTGGTTTCCCCCGCGGCCGCCCAGGCCGGCGGCGCCGCCCAAGGCAACCCGCTGATGAGCCTCCTGCCGCTCATCATCCTGTTCGTCGTCTTCTGGTTCCTGCTGCTGCGCCCGCAGATGAAGAAGGCCAAGGAGCACCGCGAGCTGATCGCCAAGCTCCAGAAGGGCGACGAGGTCCTGACCAGCGGCGGCTTCGCCGGCCGCATCGAAGACCTGGGCGAATCCTTCGTCACCCTCGAAGTGGCCGACAAGGTCAGCATCAAGGTCCAGCGGGGCGCCATCACCGCCGTCTTGCCCAAGGGCACGTTGAAGTCCGCCTGAGCCGTCCCCATCCGATCCATCCACGGCCCTGATCGGGCCGCCAACGGTTGCCGCCCATGCTTCAGTACGCCACCTGGAAGTACGTCCTCGCCGCGATCCTGATCGCGCTTTCGGTTTTTTACTCCCTGCCCAACCTGTACCCCCAGGACCCGGCGGTGCAGGTCGCGGCCAACCGCGGCGGTGCCATCGACGATGCCCTGCGGATCCGGGTGCAGGCCGCGCTTGAACAGCAGGGCATCGCTGCCAAGGCGGTCGCCATCGAGGACGAGCGCCTGGTGGTTCGCACCACCAGCACCGACGACCAGACCCTGGCGGCCGATTCGCTGCGCGAAACCCTCGGCAGCCAGTACACCGTCGCCCTGAACCTGGCGTCGACGGTGCCGGACTGGCTGGGCGCGTTCGGCGCCCGGTCGATGTCCCTGGGCCTGGACCTGCAGGGCGGCGTGCACTTCCTGCTTGAAGTGGACCAGCAGGCCGCCATCGACAAGCGCAGCAATGGTTTCGCCGACGAGATCTCCGGCGTGCTGCGCCAGGGCAAGTTCGCCTACACCAGCGTCTCGCGCACCACCGACGGCATCCAGGTGCTGCTCAAGGATCCGGCCGACGTGCCGGAGGTGTTCTCGGCGATCCAGCGCGAGGCGCCGGAGCTGGCCATCCAGGTGGACGACAGCCAGCCGGGTCGCCTGCTCGCGCGCCTGACGCCGACCCTGGTGCAGACGATCATGGACGGTGCGATCGAACAGAACCGCACCACGCTCGAGAACCGCATCAACAGCCTGGGCGTCGGCGAGCAGGTCATCCAGCGCCAGGGCGAGAGCCGCATCGTGGTGCAGCTGCCGGGCGTGCAGGACACCACCGAGGCCCGCAGGCTCATCGGCGCCACGGCGACGCTGGAATACCGCCACGTCATCGACTTCGGCAACCAGGCCCTGCAGGCCGCGGCCACGGGCGTGGTGCCGCCGAACGCGCGCCTCTACATCAGCCGCGATCTCGACGCCGCCGGCAACCGCCGGCCGATCCTG
>CAZXTV010000502.1:0-1506 GCA_964643705.1 uncultured Arenimonas sp.
TTGCCTCCGGCAACTCTTGAGCTGTTACACAAAGTTGCGCAAAGGTTACACAAAGTTTCACAAAGAACTAGCAAGGCAGAATATAGCTTCGTGTAGCTTGGTGTGCCCTTCGTGTAACTTTGTGTAACTCCAGTTGCCGGAGGCAACTCAATAATGGATGGATGGATGGATGGATGAGTTGCCTCCGGCAACTTAATATTTCACAGAGTACCACAGCGTAGACACAGAGATTCACCGAGAGGCTCTCTTATAATCCAGGCTCCGCGGTACTCCGTGGGTTCTCTGTGCGGCTCTGTGTAAC
This sequence comes from uncultured Arenimonas sp., assembly GCA_964643705.1. GTDB lineage: Bacteria > Pseudomonadota > Gammaproteobacteria > Xanthomonadales > Xanthomonadaceae > Arenimonas. Next base: position 302 of record CAZXTV010000502.1, read on the forward strand.
AAAGAGAGCGTTGCCGGAGGCAACTCAAGGATGGAGTAATGGAAGGATGGGGGCGAATCAACTACACGACTTGAGTTATGATCGGGTACACGATCTGAGGGCGACAACATTCCAGTATTCCAGTATTCCAGTATTCCAACATTCCACCATTCCAGTATTCCAACCCTCCAGTATTCCATATTTCACAACTCCTTCCTCAGCCGCGCGACCGGAATGTTGAGCTGTTCGCGGTACTTGGCGACGGTCCGGCGGGCGATTTCATAGCCTTTTTCCTGGAGCATGTCCTTGAGTTTCTCGTCGGAGAGCGGCTTTCGTTTGTTTTCGTTGGCGATGATGTCGCTGAGGATCTTTTTGACTTCCAGGGTGGAAACCTCTTCACCTTCGCTGGTCTGGAGCGATTCGCTGAAGAAGTCCTTCAGGCGTTTGGTGCCGAACTCCGTCTGGACGTACTTGCTGTTGACCACGCGCGAGACGGTTGAAATATCGAGGCCGGTGATGTCGGCGATATCCTTGAGGATCATCGGACGCAGCTTGCGCTGGTCGACGCTGAGGAAGTAATCGTACTGGTACTGCAGGATGGCGTACATCGTCTTGTACATCGTTTCCTGGCGCTGGCGGATGGCGTCGATAAACCATTTCGCCGAATCGATCTTCTGCTTGATAAAGACGATCGCCTCCTTGGCTTTGCGGTCGGGGCGGCGGCCCTGGTTGTTCTGGCGGTACGCCCGCAGCATATCGCGGTACTGCTCGCTGATGCGCAGGTCGGGAGCGTTGCGGCTGTTGAGCGTGAGTTCGAGTTCACCGTCCACGTTGGTGATGATGAAATCGGGAACGACGTAGTTGGTCGAGCGGCTGCCGGCGGAAACGTGTCCGCTGGCCGGCTTTGGGTTGAGGCGCAGGATGTGATCCATCGCATCCTTGAGGTCCTCTTCGCTGATGTTGAGCTGTCGCTGGAGCTTTTCGAAGTGTTTTTTTGCAAATTCCTCGAAATAGTCGCGAATGATGTTGTGTGCCAGTTCCAGGGCCTCCCGTTCCTCAAGGTCCGGTTCCTCCTGTTGTTCCAGGCGGTTTTCCAGCTGGATGAGCAGGCACTCGCGCAGGTCGCGCGCGCCGACGCCCAGCGGGTCGAAGCGCTGGATGCTGCGCAGGATTTTATCCACTTCTTTTTCCGTGACGAAGACGTTCTGCGAGAACATCAGATCGTC
>CAZXTV010000503.1:0-1504 GCA_964643705.1 uncultured Arenimonas sp.
CCGGCCTGGTGGTGACCAAGCTCGACGGCACCGCCAAGGGCGGCGTGGTGTTCGCGCTGGCCCGCGAATTCGGCCTGCCGATCCGCTTCATCGGCCTGGGCGAAAAACCCGAGGACCTGCGCCTCTTCGACCCCGAAGGTTTCGTCGACGCCCTGCTGCCGGCGCCACCCGCCGCCTGAATGGCCGACACCCCGCGCAAGCGCCGCTGGCCGCTGTTCCTGGTGATTGGCCTGGTCCTGCTGGCGCTGGGCGCCTGGTGGGTCAACCGCCAGCTCGAACCCAACCGCCTCGCACGCACGGTGCTGACGGCGCTGGGTGAGTCCCAGGGCCTGGACATCAGCTTCCAAGGCCAGCCCGACTACAGCCTGCGGCCGGAACCCCGCCTCCTGCTGCCCAAGGTGACTGCACGCCAGCCCGGCGCCGCTGCCCCGCTGCTGACCGCCGAACGCGTCGAGGTGTCGCTGCCCTGGGACACCATCTGGGGCGGCGACGACAAGGTGGTGATCACCCGCATCGAACTAAGCCAGCCGGCGCTGGACCTGGCGGCCCTGGCCGACTGGCGCGAGTCGCGACCCGACGCGCCGTTCGAACTGCCGACCCTGACGCGCGGCGTGCAGGTCAGCAATGGCCGCGTTGTTGGCGGCAGCTGGCGCGTAAGTGCGCTCGACCTGGACCTTGCCGAACTCCGGCCCGACCAGCCCCTGCAGGTCGAGGCCAGGGGACTCTTCGAACGCGAAGCACTGGCCGCGGAGTTCGACGGCGTCCTGTCGATGCAACGCGCCGGCCTGGCTTCGCCCTTCGAACTGCAGGCCAAGGGCCGCCTGGCCCAGGATCAACTCGACGCCCCATGGTCGCTGGACCTCGCAGGCAACTTCGATTTCACCACCCCCGACGCCACCACCCCCTCCCCCGCAAGCGGGGGAGGGCCGGGGAGGGGGCATCTCGAGATCGCGAAACTGTCCTTCGAAAGCGAATCCCCGCTCCCTTCCTTCGAAGCCACCGGCAGCGCCACCCTCGGCGAACCGACCAAGCTGGAACTGACCGGCACCATGCCCAAGTGGCCGAAGGACTGGCCGGTCCTGCCCGAACCCGAAGCCAACGCCGAACTACCGCTGGACTTCAGCCTGGCCTACGACGGCGCCGGGGATCTGTCCGATCCGGTTTCGCTGGAAATAACCCGCGGACAAACCCGCCTCGACGCCACGCTGGTGATCGCAGAAGTGCAGGCCTGGCTGGCCAGCGAACAACGCACGCCGCTGCCGCCCATGCTCGGCCGCTTCACGGCGCCGGCGCTGGAAATCGAAGGCTTCACCCTGGAAAACGTGCAGGCCGACATCGTGGAGACGGCCCCGGCCAGCGAAGAATGAGCGTCTTCGCCGAACGCCTGCTGGCCTGGTTCGACCGCGACGGCCGCCACGACCTGCCCTGGCAGCATCCGCGCACGCCCTACCGCGTGTGGCTGTCGGAAATCATGCTGCAGCAGACCCAGGTGCAGACGGTGATC
>CAZXTV010000504.1:0-327 GCA_964643705.1 uncultured Arenimonas sp.
CGCCTGGCGGGCGTAGTGGCGCGGCGCGATGTGCACCGGGCTGGCCGTGCCGGCGCGGGCGAAGATCAGCTTCAGGCCGATCCAGGCCAGGTAGGCCGCGCCCAGCCACTGCACCGCCTGGAACAGCCACGGCTGCGCCGCCAGCAGCGCAGCCACGCCGGCCACGGCCAGCCACAGCAGCACCTGGTCGCCGGCAATCAGCCCGGCGGTGGCCGCGGCTCCGGCGCGGAAACCGCCCTTGCCGGTGGACGTCAGCAGCGCAAAGGTGCCCGGCCCGGGCAGCGCCAGGAACAGCAGGATGGCGGCGCAGAAGGCGCCGTAGTCGGC
>CAZXTV010000504.1:337-1502 GCA_964643705.1 uncultured Arenimonas sp.
CATCCACGAAAATTGCATGGCAACCATCGGACAAGTCGGCAATGCCGAACATGGTGGGGCTCCGGAGCCGACCTCAGCGCGGGGCCGGGGTCGGTGTCGAGGTCGTTGTCGTGTGGGGGTGCTTCTGCCAGCGGTCGAGCGCATAACCCTGCTGGGCGAGTTTGGAGCGTATCGCAGTTTCGTCGGCCGGCGCCAGCGACGGCGTGCGCGAAAGCACCCAAAGGTATTCGCGCGACGGCTCGCCGATGACGGCGTAGCGGCCGTCTTCCGCCAGGTCCAGCACCCAGTACGCGCCCCAGATCGGCAGCCAGCGCAGCCAGCCCGGCAGGAAGCTCACTTCCAGCTGCGCCGGCTGCAGCGCATCGCCGCGGATCACCGAACCGGCCGGGCGCGCCAGACCGACGACGCTGTCGATCTGGCCGTCGGCCGTGCGGCATCGGTTGGTGACTTCCACGCCTTCCGGAATGCGTCGATAGCTGGCGCTGGTGTCGCTGACGCATTGCTTCTGGAAGCGATTCGGGAACCACGCCACCTGGTACCAGGTGCCCATGTACGGCGGCACCTGCAGGCTGGGCAACGCGCGGGGGGCCGGCGCGGCGGTGGGGGTCTCGGCGGCCGGTGTGGTCGCTGGCAGGGCCAGCAGGGCCAAGGCCAGCGCCAGGGCGGGCAGGTTCATGACTTCTCCAAAGGTCGCATCCAGATCAGGCAGCGCTGGGCATCCAGGCCGGGCACGGCCAGTGGTTCCACGTGAAACACTTCAATGTCATCCGGCAGCGCCGCCACCTCGTCGTGCGGCACCCTGCCCTTCATCGCCAGCCAAGCGCCGCCCGGTGCCACGTGCCGGCGCGTCAGCACCACGAAGTCGGCCAGCGTGGCGAAGGCGCGCGAGGTGATCACGTCGAACGGCGCCACCTGCAACTGCTCCACCCGCGCATGCACCGCGCGAAGGTTCGGCAGCTTCAGATGGCCGGCGACCTGCCGCACGAAGGCCGCCTTCTTGGCCACGGCGTCGACGCAGGTCACATCCCAACCCGGGGCCATGATGGCGACGACCAGGCCCGGCAAACCGCCGCCGCTGCCGACATCCAGCAGCCGCCCGCCGCCGGCGTGGCGCTGCAACGCCGGCAGCACCGCCAGGCAGTCGGCCAGGTGCTGCGTCAGCATG
>CAZXTV010000505.1:0-1500 GCA_964643705.1 uncultured Arenimonas sp.
CCAGCAGGCGCTCCTCCAGGCCGCACTGGGCGTAGAAGTTGAGCATCATCGCCGGGGTTTCCAGCGAATCGTCCTCGCTGCCGCCGCCGACCCAGCGGCCGCCGCGTCCCGTGGCCAGCCATTCGAAGCCGACGGCCGTGGCCATGGCGATCTTGGCCATGTTGTCGGTGGTGGGCCGGGCGCCGTCCTTGCGCTCCCACTGCGCCACGGCGCTGCGCGCCACGCCGACCGCGAAGGCCAGCTCCGATTGCGACAGGGACGCCCCCCGGCGCGCCTGCCTGATGCGATTGAATAGATGAGTCATGAGTGTTTCCCCGAAAATGCCCTGCAACTATCCGTGATGCCCGGTTTTTCTAACCAGGTCAGCACTACTGCCCGAAACCGGTGCATCTGCCCTAACCACCCCCTTGGCAAGTGGGCAGGCGCCGGAGTTTCCGGATAACCGGTTAGCCCTGCTTAGCAGTGCCCCGGCGAAGCGGGTGCCCATGGCACCGTCCCGGGACCAGGCCCCGGGGCCCCATCGCCATGCCCTTTTCACACCAAAGCCCTTGTTAACAGGCGGTTTTGGTGCGTTCGGGCCGGTCGTCGGGCACTGCCCGATTGTAGGACCAAGCACGGCCTGAAAGGCAACACCCGTCCCGGGAGGTCCTGGGCCCGAATTCCCACGGGGGGCTTGAAAGGCCTGGCCCGGGCCCCATTAATCCCGGGCCGCGGCGCTTCCGGTGCAACCGGTGCGCGCGTATCATTGGCACTCACCGGGGCCGAGTGCTAACAGCACAGGCCCATGTCGTTGAAAATAAAGGACTAAGAGGACACTCATGAACATCAAGCCGCTCTACGACCGCGTGGTCATCAAGCGTATGGAAGAGGAAAAGATGTCCGCTGGCGGCATCGTCATCCCCGACTCGGCCACCGAAAAGCCGATCAAGGGTGAAGTGGTCGCCGTCGGCGCCGGCAAGGCGCTCGACAACGGCTCGACCCGCAGCCCGACCGTGAAGGTCGGCGACAAGGTGCTGTTCGGCAAGTACGCCGGCACCGAAGTGAAGCTCGACGGCACCGAGTTCCTGGTGGTGAAGGAAGACGACATCCTCGCCATCCTCGGCTGATAACGCGCCTCCCGCGCGACCAGTCATCCCCCCTAAATACAAAGCATCCGGAGTAATACAGAAATGGCAGCCAAGGAAATTCGTTTCGGTGAAGACGCCCGCGCGCGCATGGTCAAGGGCGTCAACGTCCTCGCCAATGCCGTCAAGGCCACGCTCGGCCCGAAGGGCCGCAACGTCGTGCTCGACAAGAGCTTCGGCGCCCCCACGATCACCAAGGACGGCGTCAGCGTCGCCAAGGAAATCGAGCTGGCCGACAAGTTCGAGAACATGGGCGCCCAGATGGTGAAGGAAGTCGCCTCCAAGACCTCCGACATCGCCGGCGACGGCACCACCACCGCCACCGTGCTGGCGCAGGCGCTGATCCGCGAGGGCATGAAGGCGGTCGCCGCCGGCA